>JBBQJK010000173.1:0-5637 GCA_038325835.1 Gammaproteobacteria bacterium | reverse complement strand
GCCGTCGGCCATCAGGCGCCGGGCATGGAAGCCGTCGCCGCAGCCGGCATCCAGGACCGACAGGCCCCGGCAGTCGCCGAGCAGCTGCCCGAGAGTCCAGGTTTCGATGGCCGCCCGCACCGGCGACGCCTTGGTGCGCTGGTAATCCTTCGCGATGGCGTCGTAGGCGGCGGCCATCAGCGGGGGCGTCGGCTCGTTGCGGCTCTGGTCGCGGCTCTGGTCGCGGCTCTGGTCGCGGACCATTCCCCCAACAGCGCCGCGCAGTCGTCGGCGAGCACGCCGCCCGCGAGGCACAGGCCCTCCGGCACCACGCCCTGCAACTCCCGGCCCGTCACCGCCTGCATCGCCTCCAGCCCGACCCCGAACCAGATCCGGTCGATGCCGGCGTAATGGCTCGCGGCGAGGCACATCGCGCAGGGTTCCACCGTCACATAGAGCTCGCAGCCCGCCAGCCAGGGCGTCCGCGCGTGGTGGCAGGCCGCGCGGAGCGCGAGAATCTCGGCATGGGCGGTGGCATCGGGGCCGCCGATGACGGCCGTGTGCGCGGTGGCAATAACCTGGCCATCTTCCACCACGCAGGCGCCCACGGGGGGCTCGCCCGCCAGCAGGGCGCGCCGCGCCGCGGCCACCGCCTCGCGCATCGCGGCCAGACTGGGGACTGCCGCAGTTCCAGCCGGGGGCCTAGCGGTGGGGAGGCTCGTCTTCACCCTGGTACATCGCGCCACTCGTGCAGGTCTCGTGCACCATGACTTTCGCCAGCTGGGGCAGGGACGGTTTCAGCCGCTCCCAGATCCAGCGGGCCACCACCTCGCTGGTGGGATTCTCCAGGCCTGGAATCTCATTGAGGTAGTGGTGATCCAGCAGGTCATAGACAGGCGCAAAGCGCTGTTTGATTTCCCCGAAGTCCATGATCCAGCCCGCGTGGGGGTCCACCGGCCCGCGGATATAGATGACGCCCCGCCAGGAATGGCCGTGGAGCCGGCTGCACTTGTGGCCCGGGGGCACGTTGGGCAGCCGGTGGGCCGCCTCGAAGATAAATTCCTTGAAGATCTCCATATATATGTCTGCCCCGCCTGGGTGGTGGGCCGGGGCTTGTTCTTTTGCTGCAGTTGTGGGAGTAGGCGGGCATTCTGCCTGAGTGCGCGGCACACTGGCCAGCCTCGGCCACCACTGAATTCTCTGCTGCCCGATTTGTGCCGCTGTTTGTGCCATGGGCGGGTGGCCAGTACCATGCCGCGGCCTCAAGCCTGCAGCGCGGAGCCCTTATCCTTCATGAACATTGACCCTATGACCAGCAACCGCCCCGGCGACCCCTCAGATCAGGTCATCAGCATCGTCGGCGGCACCGGCGCCTTGGGGGGTGGGCTGGCCCGCCGCTGGGCGAAGGCGGGCTTGTCCGTCGTGATCGGCTCCCGCGTGGCGGAGAAAGCCGTCGCCGCAGCTGCAGCACTCCGGGCCAGTTTCCCCGGGGCGCGCGTGCAGGGCATGGGCAACCTGGCGGCGGCCCAGGCCGGCAACGTGGTGGTGCTCACCGTGCCTTTTGCCCACCAGCGGCTCACGCTCGAAGAAATCCAGCCCGCCCTCGCTGGCAAGATCCTCGTCGACACCACCGTGCCGCTGGTGCCGCCGAGGGTCGCCCGGGTGCAGCTGCCCAAGGAAGGCTCCGCCGCCATGATCGCCCAGCAGCTGGCGGGTAACGGCGTGGCAGTGGTAGCCGCCTTCCATAACGTCGCCGCCGATTCGCTGCACACCGACGAGGAACTGGACTGCGACGTGCTCGTGGTGGGCAACCAGGCCGAGGCCCGGGAAGTGGTGGTCAAACTCGCGCGGGATGCGGGCCTGCGGGCCTGGCACGCCGGGTCCCTGGAGAACGCCGCCGCCGCCGAAGCCCTGACCTCGGTGCTGATCTTCATGAACAAGCGCTACGGTGGCGTGCACACGGGCCTGCGCATCACCGGCATCCCGGACGACGCCGCCTGAAGCTGCCGCCGTGACGGGGAACCCGCAGACGCTGGAGTTCATCCGCATCCCGGGCGTGCCGCTCGTGGAGCCGGGGGCGGATCTCGCGGGCCTCATCCAGGCAGCACTGCGCGCTGCGGGCGCCATTCCCGTGGCCGGCGATGTCATCGCCGTCGCCCAGAAGATCGTCTCGAAGGCCGAGGGCCGGAGCGTGCGGCTGGCCTCCGTCGAGCCCTCGCACCGGGCCCACGAGATCGCTGCGCAGGCCAACAAGGATCCCCGGGTTGTCGAACTCATCCTGCGGGAATCCCGCGCCGTCATTCGCGTGTCCCCCGGCGTGATCATCACCGAGCACAACACCGGCGTGATCCTGGCCAATGCCGGCATCGACCGCTCCAACCTCAAGGGCAGCGACGAGGCCGCCCTGCTGCTGCCGAAGGATCCCGACGCGTCTGCCGCCCGCCTCCGGAACCAGCTGCAGCATGACTTCGGAGTCAGACTCGGAGTCATCGTGACCGACAGTATCGGCCGGCCCTGGCGCCTGGGCACGGTGGGCACTGCGATCGGCTGCGCCGGCGTGCTGGCCCTGAACGACCTGCGGGGCCAGGCGGATCTGTTCGGCCGGCAACTGCAGGTGAGCGAAGTGGCCGTGGCCGACAGCCTGGCCGCCGCCGCCGTGCTGATGATGGGCGAAGCGGCGGAAGGCACGCCGCTGGTGCTCATTCGCGGCGGCAGTGCCGGCGACGATCGGGGCCAGAACGCCCGCACCGCGCTGCGCCCGACCGGCGAGGATCTCTTCCGGTGAGTGTAATTCTGCCGGCGGGTATTCCCCGCTACGCGGTGCTCTCCGGTGGCGTGGGCGGCGCCAAGTTTGCGCTCGGCCTGTCCCGCGTGCTGCGCCCGGAGCAGCTCACGATCATCGCGAACACGGGGGATGACTTCACGCACCTCGGTCTGGCCATCTCACCGGATCTCGACACTCTTATGTATACGCTGGCGGGCATGGTCAACGAGCAGACCGGCTGGGGTTGCCGGGACGAAACCTGGAGCTGCCTGGCGGGGCTCGAAGCCCTGGGGGCCGAGACCTGGTTCCGCCTGGGCGACCGGGACCTGGCGACGCACCTGGAACGCACCCGGCTGCTCGCCACGGGCCAGACCCTGACCCAGGTCACGCGCCACCTGTGCGCGCAACTCGGCGTGGCCGTGAACCTGCTGCCCATGTCCGACGCGCCGATCCGCACGCTGATCGACTCCGACGCTGGCACCCTCGCCTTTCAGGATTACTTCGTGCGCCGGCGCGCGGAACCCCGGGTGACCGGACTGCGTTACGACGGCGCCACCCGGGCCCCGCCCACCGCGGCGCTGGCGAGCCTGCTGACGGACCCGGACCTCGCGGCGATCTTCATCGCGCCGTCCAACCCGTACCTGAGCATCGATCCGATTCTCGCGATTCCGTCCCTCGCCGCCGCACTCCGTTCGTCCGCCGCGCCCGTGATCGCCATCTCGCCCATCGTGGGGGGCCGGGCGCTGAAGGGCCCGACGGCAAAGATCATGGGAGAACTTGGCGTGCCGGTCACCGCGGGCGCGATCGCCCACCACTACCGGGATCTGCTGGACGGCTACATTCTCGACGACAGCGACCGGGCCGAGGCCGACGCGTTGCTTGCGGGCGGGCTCGCGGTGGGTGCCACCCACACCGTAATGACCACCCTGGAAGACCGCATCCACCTCGCCCGCTTTGCCCTCGGCTTCGCGGCGCCCCGCTGACCGATGCCCGCCGCCTGGGCACTGGTGCCGATCAAGCCCTTCGCCACCGCCAAGACGCGGCTCGAAGGCCTGCTGACGCGGCCGGAGTGCGCCCGGCTCGCGGAGGAAATGGCGCGGGACGTCTTGCGGGCCCTCTACGCCGCGCCGGACATAAGCGGCATCGCGCTCCTGACCACCGAGCAAAAACTGGCCACGCTGGCCGCGGGGGCCACTGCCGGCAAAGCGACCCGGTTTTACGCCGAGCAGCCGGGGGAGGACTACCGGGCTGCCCTGGGTCGGGTGGCTGCCGACCTCGCCGCTCACGGGGCCCGCCAGCTGCTGGTCCTGCCGGCGGACCTGCCGCTCCTGTCGTCCGGGGACGTGCAGCAGCTGCTGGAGAGCCATCGGGGCGGCGTCACGCTGTGCCCGGCGGCCGTGGATGGCGGGACCAACGGGCTGCTGCTGAGCCCACCCACCCTGATTCCCTTCCTCTATGGGCCGGACAGTGCGGCGCGCCACCGGGCTGCCGCCGCTGCTGTTGGGGTTACAGCGCAAACAGCAGACCTGCCGGCATTTGCGCGGGACGTGGACAGCCCGGACGATGTCTACTGGCTGCTCGGCCAGCGGGTCGCCTGCGCGACGCTGGCCTGGCTCAAGGCCAGCGGTATTACCGAGCGACTGAGGAACAGAGATTCAGAACAGCAGTGATGCGGTCCCGTCCTTGTCAGCGTCCCAGGACGCAATCCTGCAGCGTCCCAACCGCGTCCTTGCACAGATTCCCGTAGGAATTGACTTCGGCGTAGGGGCTGAGTGCCAGCGGATCACTGAGGGCTGAACGGCTGTAGCTGAACGCCACGCCCTGCAGTGTCAGTTGCCCCTTGCTGTAGCCGCCACCGGGCGGCCACGGCCAGAAGTACAACCGTGGAACGATGCCCGCCGGAGGCGTGCCGTCGACACTCATACCCGTGATTGTCAGAGGGCCGAACCGCGAAAAGTCCACCCACTTACCATCAGTCGCCAGCGCGTCCAGCGCAAACCGGCCGCCATAGAAACTGACGGGAAAGGGAAATCCGGCCGCGCCCGTTGGCGTGCGGACGAGCCGCGACGAGGATTCGGCATTCTCGCCCCAGATCGTGTCCGCGCCATAGACACTGGTCAGGTCATAGACCGCTCCCCGGAAGTTGGTGCGGGTTCCTCCCCAGACATTGAAGCTGCCGGCGGTCGCGCGCACGAAGGCCGCATTAGTATTCCCCGGAGCACCGTAAGCCCGGACCTCGGTGAAATTGTGGGCCTGGGACTGGGAGTGCTCGATGGAGATTGCCGCCTGCGTCACGTTGCCGATCGTCACGGATTCCAGTCGTGACTGGTCGTTGTCCTGATCGACGCCATAGCGCTTTGAAAAGCGGATGCCGTACTGGAGATCGTTGAGGCCCACAGCATCGATCCGCACGTGATCGAGGAAATTCTGGGAGGGCGCTACCCAGAAATTGCGATTGGCTTCAGTGTGAGGCCGTTTGGCGAACTCGAACGCGGCGTAAAGGGGTTTCACGACCTTGATTCGGAGGTCCTTGATCCGCAGCTGTTGGGTATTTGTGATCAGGAACGCGGGCTTGTTCGCTGGCCCCCACCATTCCAGGATCGCCCCGCGACCCTCGATGACACCTCCGAGAGCGCCATGGATGGTGATCGTATTAGTCAGCCGGTACACGCGGGGCTCGGCAGTCACCGAGAAAAAGGCAGGCTTCGTCGCCTCCGGTTGTGCCGCCACGATCGCGCGCTGCCAGCAGCTCGTATCGTCGCCCGGTTGACAGCTGAAATCATCCGGGCCCTGAGCGACTGCCGCGAGCGCCCAGAACAACATCGGCACGGCCAACCACCGGTTTTTCGTCATGCGGCATACCCCAAGAGAAGAAATGGTTCGGAGACCGTCGG
>JBBQJK010000172.1:0-5666 GCA_038325835.1 Gammaproteobacteria bacterium | reverse complement strand
TTGTGGGCGGCTGGCGGGTTGCTTCACTGTAACTCTCCCGGGCTAAAAGAGCATTTAGTCTAGTGCGTCCCCGGGGTGTGCCGCCATTTTTCTCGCCGTCCGTTCGCGGTGCGCTCCAGGCCAGCGGTTCGGTAACCGGATCTAGGGCCAGATGGGTTTACGGCCCGTCGCCCGGTCCCGCAGGCGGGCCGCGGCCAGTGCGATGCCCCGGGGAACACCCAGCAAGTGCTCCCGGAGAAACGGGGCGATGTTGGTGTGGTTGACGATGCGGACGTTCCAGGTAACTCCCGCCTCCAGCACCTCGGTGACGTGCCACCAGTTTGCCGGCAGGAAGAGCCCCTGTCCTGGCCCCACGTCGATGACCTGCGGACTGGCCTTCCGGACGTCAGGCCAGCGGGCCGCGCAGTCCGGCTGGAACAGCCGCACTGCCGAGTTGCGCCGCTGATATGGGAACTGGACGCCCCGCCAGGTGTAGAGGTAACGCCCGTCAGCGGGCGGGAACACCGTGAAGCGTTTGCGACCGGACAGCTGGACGAAGCCCACGTGCACGTTGCAGTGATCCACGTGGAGGCCGGCAAAATAGCAGCCGCGGCGGCCCACGTAGATCTCCGGTCCACTCCAGCGGTCATAGCGGGGCTGGTCCACCCAGTTCGGACCGAACTCGGCTGGCGGCACCAGGTAGCGCTTCAGGGCCGGCAGGTTGCGATGGACTGACACGTGGGCCAGGTAGGGCAGCGGCCGCGGATCAGCCGTCAGAAAGCGCTCGAGGTACTCACCCAGAGTGGTCAGCCCCGCACGCCGGAACTGGTCGCGATTGGCAGCGCGGAGGGTCCAGCTGTAGGTGCCGCCCAGACTCTCGAGGGGCAGATGGCCGTAAGTCGCGCCGACCATCTCGAGAAAGGGCCGGGGATGCTGCCAGGCACCGGGGGCTGCGAAGACCCGGGGCACTGCGGGCTCGCGCCAGCGCATCCCCGCCTCAGGCACGCGAAGCCACGGCCGGGCGACGGGGCCAAACGATAACGAGCCACGCCGCCCAGATGAGCACCGTATAGAGGTAGACGGGAATATAGGCCACGGCCATCAGGAGGCCACACGCGCCGGAGAAAAAGCTGAAGCCGACGAAACTGCGCGGCAGTTCGCCAGTTTTGCGGCCGCACCAGGCGAGCTGCACGGCAAACCAGCCGAGCCCGATCTGCGCCAGGGCGTTCACCCAGATGCGGACCACCGTCGCGGCGGTATAAGCCACGTCCCGGAGTGCGCTGGAGTTGGCGTCCGCCAGCAGGAACAGCGTCTGCCGGCCGATGACGTGGGAGATGCCCACCAGGAGGAACCCGGTGCCCGCGAGGAGCGCCGCCGCCGTCGCCACCAGCGCGGCCTCGGGCAGACGCTCCTGGTACCGACGCCCGGTCGCGAGCCCGAGGATGACCACCGCGAAGCCACTGGCCACATGGCCGATGCCGGACAACAGCCAGGGCCAGGCGCGGCTTGCGGCCTGCAGTTTGGCCAGGTCCGCGTAGTCCGCGTAGCTGCCAAAGCCCAGGTAGCGGGGCTCAATCCAGGCCCCGTTCAGATTGTGCATGGCGAAGGCGGCCGCGATCACGGCGGCGGCCCAGGGTGCGAGGCGATCCAGAGTCATGGCAAGGAGCTTAGCGCACCCAACCTCAGTCCCGGACGACCCAGGGCAGCAGCTGGTCATTGAGATACAGCCGCTGCATCTCGCCCGCCTGGAACGGCCGGGAACCCCGGCGGCCAAACACCGCGACCTGCCCCCCGCTTTCGTCCACCGCCCGGTCCCGCTCGAGGGGCCGGGACAGCGCCAGTGCCGGAGACCTGGTAGCGCGCCGGGCAATCACCCGGGGCTTCGGCTCCGGGCTGAAGCCGTAGAAGTTTGGCTGGGTATCGGGCGCTGTCAGCTGGAGGACCTTAAGCCCCGCTGCACCGTCCGCAACGTAGGCAAACAGCGAGGCGTTGGTCGAGGCGACGACCACATCCCGAACATCCCGCAGGTCGCCACCGGCGTTAAACAGCTGATAAAGCCCGGGTGCTTCCGGTCTTTCCACATCGATGATCGCCAGTCCCTCGGCGCCGGCTGCCACGAAGGCATAGGTGCGGGAGACGAAGATCTTTTGTGCGTCCTTCAGGGGCACGACAGCGCCGGTCACGAGCCGCGCCTGGGCCGGCCGCGTAATGTCGATGACCTTCATGCCCTCACCATCAGTCACAAACAGGTAGCGGAACTGCTGCATGCTGGCTCGAGCACCGGGCAATGGCACGACAGTCAGCAGCTTTGGCTGCAGTGCCGTAGCCACGTCCACCACGGCGACACCAGCGGGCGTGGTGATGTACAGGGTGCTTCCCGCCACCGTCACGTGACGGGCGCCCCGCAGGGCCCCGTTCGCATCCCAGGTCAGTGCACGGCGCAGAAAGTTGTTGCGGAATTCACCGTCTGCCAGCGTATTGATGTCGACGAGGATCAGCCCTTCCACGTCGTCGGTGATCACCGCGTAGTTGTAGATCGAGGCAAAGGGCTGCTCCAGATTGTCCTTCCGCATCTGCTCGCCCTCGTTGCGGGGCTGGTGCACGGGCTGGGTTGTGGCCAGTGCCACGCAGGTGGCATTGGGGGTCGCCACGTGGGTGTCCTGACCCAGCGGCCCAAAGGGCGCCGTCAAAATCTTCTGGCTTAGCCCCTTGTTGGCGATCCCGGCCACGTCGTAGACGCGAAAACCCTGTTTACCCTCGGCCACGTAGAGATACTCTCCGCGAAGCTGCAGGCACCCCGCAGGACCGGACCGGCGGGACTCCATGACCGGCAGCACCAGGCCGCGCTTCTCGTGGGCCTTGAAGAAGTCCGGGTAGGCGTAGCGCTGCAGGTAACTGCCGATGACCGCCTGGGGCTCGTCCCACTCGGTGACCTGCACCGCGGTGACGGCCCGCTCCTCGCCGACCCAGGCGTTAAGCCCGAGAAAGTTGATGAACTGGGTTCCCTGCCCCAGCGTCTGCGCCAGGATGGCGTTGTTGTCTCCCGCAGCGCTCAGGTGGCAATCCGAGCACCCCTTGGTCTCCGTCTTCCGCTCCGTGTGCGGGTAGTGGGGATTCATGGCCTGGGAGCTGTAGCCGGCGGCAGAGACCGGCGGCTGCTGCACGTAGATGCGTTCACGATTAGCGTTGGTGGATGACAGCACCAGAGCGGAAGACGAGCGCACGGGAGAAATCTTGTTGCGCTCCGCGGGACCGCGACGGCCCAGCATGAAGATCTCCTCCCGGGCCACCTGCGGGTTGTAGGTTGCATAGTTGCGGGACGTGCCTCCTTCCGGCCGGTGACGCTCGGTCTTCCAGTTGGTCTCGATGGGCAAGTGGCAGCCACCGCAACTGGTGGTCCAGGAGGTGTGACAGGTGTAGCACTCCACCTCGTCGTCATTGTGGGCGAGCTGCTCCCAGGCGACGTCAGTACCGTAATGCTGGGTCTGCGTATCGCGAGACATCAGCTTCGCGCGCGCCGCCTTCTCGTTGTACCCCGCGTTACCGGGAGTGACCGACCTTTTCACGAGGGACACCTGCCATTCGAGCTGCGGATCAAGCGCCGAACGCTGAATGAGGACCTCACCCCGCCACTCGAAGCGCTTGCGGCCGTCCGGATTGCGCAGGGTGCTGAGGTCGGTGCCAGTGGGTGGCGCCGCAGGGCCGGACGTGCGCAGCGTCGGGTAGGCGCGGGTCGTACCGTGGCAATCCTTGCAGTCGATCTCCACCGCCTGGGCCACTTCAGCCAGCAGATGCCCGGTGCCGTGGGCGTCCTGAGCGTAGTGGCAATCCACACACTGCATGCCTGCATCCACGTGGACGGACTGCAGGTGCACGGCCTTACCCCACTTCTGCGGGTCGTCAGAGGTGACGAGGACGCCGTCCTTGTCCAGCAGATTGCCTTTCCGGTCCCGCTTGAAGACCCCCCGGAAGTTCCAGCCGTGCCCGTGGTAGTCCGCAAACTGGGTGTCCTTGAGTTGCGGGTTCAGCTCCGAGACGCCAGCGAGGAAATTCTCGTCTGCCCATTTACCCCGGGGAGCGGCGCCCTCCGGGTTCCTGTCCAGCACCTTGCGCATCTGCTCGGCGTCCGGGTACTGCTGCTCGGCAGGCCACATCGACGGCGCGTCGGACTCGTAGTCCCACATCGTGTACCCCAGGAAGGAGTTCATGAACATGTTCGGCTGGTGCATGTGACAGGTCATGCACTGACTCGTGGGAATGGACCGGGAGAAGGTGTGCCGGATCGGGTGGCCGCTCTGATCCTGCGGAATCGTAGGGTCCGTGGTCTGGGTCAGGCCCCGGTGGCCTGCGGTGGCATAGACACTGGCCGAGAATGGATTGCGGTCGTTCGCGTAAACCACGTGACAACTGGAGCAGCCCGACGACCGGTAATCGCCCGGCTGGTCGTTGGTGCCGAGGTACCACATGAGCGGGTCGTTCAGCCGGGTCTTGTGGATGTTGAGCACCGGCACGGCGATGCGGGCCCCGGTGCCAGGACCGCGGCTGGACTGTTTTACATCCGGACGGCCCGGTTCCTCGAGGCGCTGCAACTGGCCGAGTGCGTTGGGAATGCCGGTTTCGGGGAAGGTATTGAGCACGTTGCGCCCACCGTCCTCGAAGACGCGGAAGACATCGGCCGGTCGGAGGTTTTCCCAGCGGGGCAGCGGGTAGAGCGTGGTCAGCACGCCCCGGTCCCGCGCCTGTTCCGGCGTGAGACCCAGCGTGTCGAGGGGAGCGCTGGTCAGCACCGCAGGCTCGCCCTCCCGGGTGTAGCCCTCGCCAAGCAGGTAGTTCTTGAACGGCAGGATGCCGTTGTTATAGGCCGCCCCGCCCCAGAACATCGCGTTGGTCGCCATCAGGCTGCGCTCGGCCGCCTCGATCACCGGCAGGTGGCAGCTGCCGCAGGACTCCCGCGCAATCCGGTAATCACCCGGGTTGATGAAGCGAATGAACTCGGGGGCTTCCCGGTTCAGCAGCGTGTAGCTTCGGATGGGGTTGGCGCTGCCCTGTTTTGCCCAGGTCTTCGGGTAGCGTGGCAGGACGTGAGCCTGCTTTAGCAATAGATCATAGGTATCTGTTTTAGATAATATTACTGATGATCGCCTGACCGCCGGATCACCCCCATGACAGTCCGTACAGCCCAGGACGACCGCCGGGCTCGCGTGCATCGTGGGCTGGTCCGTCCCGGTATGACAGTCGAGGCATCCGGCGCTCTTGATCTCTGCCGCTGCAGCGGTCTGGGACTTCGGCGCCACAGGCGCAGTGCTCCAGGCCCGCTCTACAGCAGGCTCTTCCGGCGACGCCTGCAGCACCGTAGCAACCACAAAGAGTAGGAGCGCCTTAAGGCGCGATCCCCTGCGCGATCCCTTGCGCGATCCCATTTTCATATTCAGTACGTCAGCACCATGTTGCCCAGAATCGAATACGCCGTTTCATCGCCATACAGCTGCTCGTAACCCTTGCCAGGCAGCAGCGCCGCTGCTGATAACCGGAAGACGATGTTCTGCGTGGCCAGCGGCCTCCAGGTCAGCGCCAGGGACACATCAAGCCCGAGGTGCTCGTCAATCGAGCCCTGATTGCGTGCGACCTCCACCGTGGTGGTATCGGCGAACCACAGTTCATTGGCGTTGCCACTCACCCGCAGTGTC
>JBBQJK010000171.1:0-5677 GCA_038325835.1 Gammaproteobacteria bacterium | reverse complement strand
AAAATCTTCTTCTTGTAGAGACGGATGTAGGGCGCCGCGTGCCTGAGCGCGGAGACAATCACATCCCGATCATGATTTTTCATGCGGTCAGACTCCCGGTCCGATCATCTCGTAGACCACGGCCATCTGGCCCCACATCCGGTTCTGGGCTTCGTGAATGACCACGCTGCGCGGGCCGTCCAGCACCCGGTCGGTGACGGCCACGCCCCGGCGCACCGGCAGGCAGTGCATGAAGCGCGCTGACGGCTGGGCGGTGGCGAAGGTGGGCTCATCCACGATCCAGTCCTGCAGCGGCTCCCGCAGCTTCTGGTCGGCCACCCGGTCGCCGTAGAACTTCGTGGAGGACCACTCCTTGGCGTAGATCACATGAGCGCCCTCGTAGGCTTCGGCCCGGTCGTTGGTTTCGCGCACGGTGCCGCCGGAGAGGGTGGCTGCGTGCCGCGCTTTGTGCATGATCTCCGGGGGCAACTCGAAGCCGTCGGGCCGGACGACCGTGACGTCCATGCCCCGCATCGCGGCCATGTGCAGGGTCGCGGAGGGCACAGCCAGCGGCAGCGCCTTCGGGTGCCAGGACCAGGAGAGGACAAACTTTCCCCCTTTCTTCGGGACGTTAAGGTCGTCCAGCGTCTTCCAGTCCGCCAGGCTCTGGCAGGGGTGCTGGATGGCCGACTCCATGTTGATCAGGGGCACGTTCACCAGCTGCCGCATGGCGAGGAACTCGGTGTCGGCCAGGTCGTTGGCCAGGTTCACCCGGCTGGCGAACGCCCGGATGCCGAGCGCGTCGCCGTAGGAGCTGATCACGGGGATCGCTTCCCGGAGGTGCTCCGCCGCCATGCCGTCCATCACGATGCCGGAGCGGGTTTCAAGGCCGTGAATGGACATATCGGGAGAGATCACAAAGGATCCGCCACCGAGCCGCACCATTGCCGCCTGGAACGACGACAGCGTGCGCAGGGAGGGACTGAGGAACAGGAGCGCGAGCACCTTGCCTTCCAGGGCGCGGGGTTCCGGGTTGGCCTGGAGCCGGCGGGCCAGCCTCAGCAGGGCTTCCACTTCCGGTATCTGCAGGTCCGCGAGGTCGTTGAAGAGCTTGAGTGCCATGAAGGTTCCTTATCGGCCGATATCACAGAGGGCGCTGACGAGCTTAGCCACGTGCTGCTTGGCCAGCGTCAGGGGCGGCAGTAGCCGCACCACGTTCGGGTCAGCACTGGTACCGACCAGGATGTCCCGTTGGAGCAGTTCCGCCTGGATGTCTTTTGCAGGACGACGACAGCGCAGACCGAGCAGGAAGCCGCGGCCCCGGATTGACTCTACCGGCCCCGTGACCGCGTGCTTGCGGATTTCCGCAGACAGGTTGCGCACGTTGTCCATGAGCAGGTCACGCTGGATGACATGGATGACGGTGCTGACCAGCGCGCAGGCCATGGGCCCGCCACCGAAAGTCGTGCCGAGGTCGCCTGTCTTTAGCGTGGCGGCGAGCGCCTCCGTCATCAGCAGTGCGCTGCAGGGAAAGCCCCCGCCGAGGGCCTTGGCCGTCGTCAGCATGTCGGGCTGCACGGCGTAGAGGTGGGCGGCGAAGGGCGCGCCCGTCCGGCCGACGCCGCTCTGTACCTCGTCCACGATGAGCAGCGCGCCGGTCCGGCGACAGGCCTCAGCGACCGTGCGCACGAAGCCTTCGTCCAGGTCGTACGCGCCGGCGAGACCCTGAACCAGCTCGATAATCACTGCGGCGGTCTCGCCGTTGATCATCTCCTCCGCCCGCGCTGAATCGTCCCGGGGAATGAAGTCCACGTCGAAGGGTGTGCGCGGGAAGCCGTACCAACTTTTCGCGGCGCCCCAGGTCACGGCGGCCGCAGCGGCTGTCCTGCCGTGAAAGCCGTGTTCGATAGCCAGGACGCGAGAACGCCCGGTTGCCCGGCAGGCCACCCGCAGGGCATTCTCGTTGGCCTCAGCGCCACTGTTGACAAAGAAAACCCGGCTGAGTCCTGCCGGCGCAATGGAGGCCAGCGCGTCACCCGCCTTCGCCCGCACCTCAAGCGCCACCGCGTTGCTCTGGAAGTACATCGTCTTCGCCTCGGCCCCGAGCGCCGCCAGCAGATCGGGGTGGGCGTAGCCCAGGGCTGCCACCGCGTGGCCGCCGTAGAAATCGATAACCCGCCGCTTGCCGGCGTGCAGGTACACGCCCTCGGCGGAGGTGGCCTCCAGGGGCAGCTGGCCGTACACCTGGAGCAGGTGCCGTGCTTCGGCTGTCTGGGCTGGTGTTTGGGCCGCTGTGGCCATGCTCATATCTGACTCATATCCAGCCAAGGGCCGGCGCGGTGAGCCCCTGGGACTCGGGCAGGCCCAGCAGTCGGTTCATCCATTGCACGGCGCCGCCGGCGGCGCCCTTAACGAGATTGTCGATGGCGACCAGCACGACGAAGCTCTCGCCGTTGCCCGATGTAGCAACGCCGATGTGGCAGTAGTTGCTGCCGGCCACATCCTTGATCCGCGGCGCGCCATCGACGATGCGCACGAACTCCTGGCCCGCATAAAACTGCGCGAAGGCCTCCCGCAACTGGTCAGCAGTCTGCGGTCGGGTCAGCCGGCCCTGCAGGGTCATGTGGATCCCGCGGGCGAAGGGGCCCGAGTGGGGTACGAAGTTGAGGTCTGGGGAGACGCCCGTCAGCTCCCGGCAGATCTGCACCACTTCCGGCGTGTGCCGGTGCTTGAGCGGATTGTAGGCAAACAGGTTGGAATGACGCTCCGGGTGGTGGGTGGTGGCGAGGGGCGAGCGGCCTGCGCCCGTGCTGCCGGTAACGCCAGCGGCATAGATAGTCCCGTCGCTTAAGGCCAGCTTCAGCAGCGGGACAAGGCCCGCCAGCATGGACGTGGCGAAGCAGCCCGGGTGCCCCACGTGAGGGCCGGGAATTCCCGGCAGGTGCTCCGGCAGGGCGCAGAAGAACTGGGGCAGGAGTTCCGGCGCCCCGTGGGGCTGCTGGTAGACAGCCTCGAAGTCCGCCGCGCTCCGGAAACGGAAGTCCGACGACGCGTCCACCACCGTGAGCCGGGTCCCCCGGGATTCAGCCGTCCTGATCATCGTCGCGACGACGCCGGCGCTCACCACGTGGGGCGCAGCCGAGAACAGCGCCACCCGGGGTTCGTTGATTCGCCCGGCCAGCTCGGCCTGCGTGATGAAGGGCAGGTCACCCACCACCGGCGCGAGGTGGGGAAACGCGGCGCTCACCGCCGTGCCCGCCTGGCTCTCCGACGAGACACCGGCCAGTTCCAGCCCGGGGTGCTGGCTCACGACGCGTAACAGTTCGCCGGCCACGTAGCCGGTACCGCCGATGATCAGGGTGGGAGTTCGGCTGCTCATGGCTCAGGACAGCTTCAGGCCGACGTGGGTCGAGACCGCATCGCCGAGCTGCATGGAGTCGGTGACCGCATTGATCGCTTTGACACCCATGCGCTGGACAATGATGTCCTTGCCCACGTCATTGTCGGTAGCCGGCCCGGTGACGATGGCAGGCTCGATCCCGAAGTCTTCCCGCAGCAGCTTCACGCCGCCCCAGGCCGCCACCGGATCGTTGGCACAGAGCACCAGGCAGGACAGGGCATCGCGAATCCCTTTGTCCCGGAGGATAGCCTCGACGCCGTAGGCGCCGAGAATGCCATCGCCCAACTCAAAGACGATCACGTCCGGCTTGCCCGCCGCCAGCCGGGTCAGCATGGTGCGCGTCACCCCGGGACCATTCAGTCCCGTCGTGGTGACCACACCAAAGTCCGAGAAGATCAGCGTCGAGGGCGCTCCGGCATCCTCCATGGCCTGAATGTCCCGGCGCAGCGACACGCCGGTGGCCTTGAAAGCATCGACGGTATGGCCGTGGTGCCGCAGCCGGCTCACGATGGCGCAGGCCGCCGCCGTTTTGCCGGAGTTCATGCAGGTGCCCGCGATGGCGATCACCGGCACGCCCTGGGTATCCACGACCGGTTCGGCAGCGAGCTGCTCCATGCCGATCCGCGCGGGCACCCCGATGCGCTGGCCCAGGTAGGGAAAGTCGAGCACTGCGCCCAGGACCCGGGCATCGAAGGGCTGGCCAAAGCTGGCATTGATGGAGTCGCACACGCCGATGACGCCGCCCATGTTCAGCAGCTGCAGCGTATCGCCCACGGCGACGGTCTCCGGGATGTGTCCGGAGTAGCCGAACAGGGCCTTCCGGTGGCCGAGGGCGCCGACGACGATGTCGCCCTTCTTCACGAGCGCCATGCGGCCGCTGGTCAGTTCCAGCTGGTTGTAGGTGTTCTTGTTGTTCAACACCTCGGCTGCGATCACCACGCCCTCCTCGCAGGGGATGTCCGCGCTCACGCGCAGCTCCCGCTTGAGGTTCAGGTGCTGGGCGATGGAGGCGATCTTGTCCGCAATTACGGTTTTCATGGCGTCCTTACTTCTTCCCGCCAGCGGCCCGCGTCTGCAGGATGCCGGGCAGCGCGAGGATCCGGGAGTAGCCCAGCGCGTCGGCGGGCGTCCACTCGCCCGCCTTCTCGCCGTAGACGCCCTTGGTGGCGGCCAGCAGGGAATGGGGCGAAACCACACCTTCGACGAACAGGCTGCCGGGCCGGAGCACGACCTTCACCTCACCGGTGACCCGCTGCTGGGCGGACGTGAGGAGGGCCTCGATGTCCCGGCACACCGGGTCGAGCTGCTTGCCCTCGTGGACGAAGTCCCCGTACTGGGTGGCCACCTGATCCTTGATGTGCTGCTGAGGACCGGAGAGCACGAGCTTTTCCAACTCCCGGTGCGCGTTCAGCAGGATGTCGGCCGCCGGCGCCTCGAAAGCCACGCGGCCCTTGGTGCCAAGCACCGTGTCGCCCACGTGAATGCCGCGGCCGATGCCGAAGGGGCCGGCCACGGTTTCCAGGGCCTCGATCAGCGTGACCGGATCCATCGCCTTGCTGTTGAGGGCGGTGGGCACGCCCCGGGTGAAGCTGATGGTGTGCCGGGCTGCCGCGCGCGGCTTGTCGAAGGCGTTGGGTGACAGCACCCAGGCGTCCTCTGGAATGGACTCCTTCGAGTCCAGGGTTTCCCGGCCGCCGACGGTCACGCCCCAGAGCCCCCGGTTGACAGAGTAGGCCGAGCCCTTCGCGGGCACCGGGAAGCCGTGCTGCTCCAGATACTTCTGCTGCTCGGTGCGGATGAAGCCCTCGTCCCGGACCGGCGCCAGCACTTCCAGGCCGGGCGCGAGGGTGCGCAGGGCCACCTCGAAGCGCACCTGGTCGTTGCCGGCAGCCGTGCAGCCGTGGGCCACCGTCTCGCTGCCCCGCTCCCGGGCCAGCTCGGCGAGCAGCGTGGCCTGGATGCCCCGCTCTGCGCCGACGCACAGCGGGTACAGGTGGCCGCGGCGCACGTTGCCGAAGATCAGGTACTTGAGCACCCGGTCGAAGAACACGGAACGGGCCTCGACGAGGACGTGCTCGATGGCGCCGAGCGCGGCCGAACGCCGCTCCAGGTCCTTCGCGGCCGCTGCATCGATGCCGCCCGTGTTGATGGTGACGGTGACGATCGGGCGCCCGTAGTGCTCCTTCATCCAGGGGACCAGGAAAGACGTGTCGAGCCCTCCCGAGAACCCAAGGATGATCGGGGAAGCGCTCTTCTTATGGATCGTCGTATCGGTGGTCATGCCTGTTTCCTTCAGAG
>JBBQJK010000170.1:0-5711 GCA_038325835.1 Gammaproteobacteria bacterium | reverse complement strand
CATAGTAATCCCTTCGCGGAAATCCCCCTGGAAGATCTCAACGCCAGCCAGATTAGCCATGGGCAGGAGATCAACCGCCAGCACGAGGCCTTGGTCGCCAACCACGCCGGCGGCGAACTGGCTCCAGGCACCGGGGGCCGCCCCGAGGTCAACGACCACAGAACCCGGCTTGAACAGGCGCTCACGGCCCTGAAGTTCCGCGAGCTTGAAGACGGCCCTGGAGCGCCAGCCTTCTGCCTGGGCGCGTTTCACGAAGGGATCCCGGGCCTGCCGGGCCTTCCATCGGGCGCTGGATGAATTCCGGCTCATCGCTATACTCGCAACCCATGCCAGGACCGGAAAAGCAGCTTACCGAAAAGCAGAAGAAGCATCTGCGGGGTCTTGCCCACGCGCTTGCGCCCGTCTCGCGACTCGGGACCGGCGGCGTCACCGAGCCGTTTCTGACCGAACTGGAAACTGCACTGAGCCATCATGAACTCGTCAAGTTAAAGGTGGCGGCGGCCAACCGGACCGAGCGCAATACCGCTATTGACGCCATACTGACCCGAACCGGTGCCCGCCTGATCGCCAGGATCGGCAATGTTGCGGTGCTCTACCGGCCATGCCCCACTGGAGCCAGACTGAAGCTCCCGGAAGGCTGAGTGCCGAAGGCCTTCTGCCGAGGCCCCAAGGCAGGTTTAGGGCCCGTTTAAAGATACTCGACGCGAACAATCTCGAGATTCTTTTCGCCGCCTGGCACGACAAACGACGCCACGTCCCCTTCCACCTTGCCGATGAGCGCCCGGGCCAGCGGGGACGTGATTGAAATGAGACCCTGCTTCATGTCCGCTTCATACTCGCCGACGATCTGATAGCGGCTGGCCTTGCCGTCTGCCTCATCCACAAGGCTCACGATGGCCCCGAACACGACCTTCTTGTTCCCTGCAAGGCGCCCGACATCGATGATCTCTGCGTTCGACAGCAGACTCTCGAGTTCACGGATTCTGCCTTCAATAAAGCCCTGCTCTTCCTTCGCAGCGTGATACTCGGCGTTCTCTTTAAGGTCGCCGTGACCACGCGCCTCTGAGATGGCCCGGACGACGCGCGGGCGGGCCTCTACCTTCAGCGTACGGATCTCCGCACGCATTCTCTCGGCTCCGGCGATCGTCAGGGGAACTCGTTTCACAACACCACTCCTGCGTGCAGATCCTGCAGTCTGTTCACACTGACATCGTCAAGGTGGTCAAGAGCGTAACTCGTAGCCAGGGCGGCCGGCATCGTCGTGTAGTAAGTCACCTTGCCGTGCACAGCAGCACCGCGGATCGAGCGGGATTCCCGAATGGCCTGCTTGCCTTCCGTGGTATTGACGATAAGGCTGATTTCGTCATTCTTGATCATGTCCACCACGTGGGGCCGGCCTTCCCTCACCTTGTTGACCCGCCTGCAAGGCAGCCCTGCCTTGGCCAGTGCGCCGGCAGTGCCGCCGGTAGCGATCAGGTCAAAGCCCCGGTCGATCAGCAGTTGGGCCAGCTTGACGGCTGCCGGCTTATCGCGGTCGCGAACGGACAGGAACGCAGTGCCCCGCCGTGGCAAGACGACGCCGGAGGCAATCTGTGCCTTTGCGTAGGCCTCAGCAAATGTTCTCCCGGTCCCCATCACCTCACCGGTGGACTTCATTTCGGGACCGAGAATCGGGTCGGCCTCGGGAAACTTGACGAAGGGGAATACCGCCTCCTTCACCGAGAAAAAGCCGGGAATTCGCTGAGTCGTCGCGCCCTGCTCCGCCAGCGTAACCTTCACCATCGTCTTTGCCGCGACTTTGGCGAGTGGCAGTCCGATAGCTTTCGAGACGAATGGCACGGTTCGCGATGCGCGAGGATTCACTTCGAGCAGGTAGATGATCCCGTTCTGGATCGCAAACTGCGTATTCATCAGGCCAACAACTTTGAGAGCTTTAGCCAGCTTCGTCGCCTGACTGATGAGTTCGGCCTGAATCTCGGGACTCAACGTCGCTGGAGGCAGTGAACAGCTGGAATCACCCGAATGGACACCGGCCTGCTCGATGTGCTCCATGATGCCGCCGATCAATACGTCTGTGCCATCACTGACGAGATCAACATCCACTTCAACGGCGAGGTCCAGGAAGCGGTCCAGCAGGACCGGGCTGTCATTTGACACGTTGACGGCATCCTTCATGTAGGCGCGAAGATCATCCTCCGTGTGGACCACTTCCATGGCACGGCCCCCGAGCACAAACGAGGGGCGGATCACGAGCGGGAAACCGACCTCGGCCGACAGGCGCACGGCCTCTTCCGGCGTCCGGGCGGTGCAATTCGGTGGCTGACGGAGGCCAAGTCGCTGCACCAGCTTCTGGAATAGCTCCCTGTCTTCGGCGATGTCGATGGACTCGGGACTGGTCCCGATGATGGGGACCCCCGCCTCCTCCAGCCGGCGCGCGAGTTTCAGTGGGGTCTGGCCACCAAACTGGACGATTACGCCCTTCGGCCGCTCAAGATCTACCACTTCCATGACATCCTCGAAAGTCAGTGGCTCGAAGTACAGTCGGTCCGAGGTGTCGTAGTCAGTCGACACGGTCTCTGGATTACAGTTAATCATTATTGCTTCGTAGCCGATCTCTTTAAGTGCAAAGGCGGCATGGACGCAGCAATAGTCAAACTCAATTCCCTGGCCAATGCGATTGGGGCCACCGCCGAGAATCAGTATCTTGTCGCGACTGGTCGGGGCCGCCTCACACTCCTCCTCGTACGTCGAGTAGAGATAGGCAGTAGTCGTGGCGAACTCCGCAGCGCAAGTGTCCACTCGCTTGTAAACCGGTCGGACACCAGCCTTTACCCGGCCCTGGCGAACGATGCTTTCCTGTATGCCAAGAAGATCTGCCAGCCGGCTGTCCGAAAAGCCCTTGCGCTTCAGAGTGCGCAGTGCCGGACCCTGGAGCAATGGCATGCCCTCAGCACGGACGCGGCTCTCCCACTGAATCAGGTCTTCGATCTGGGCAAGAAACCACGGATCAATACCCGACAACTGGGCAACTTCATTGCGGGATAGTCCATGCCGGAAGGCGTCTCCGACATACAGGAGGCGATCGGCGCCAGGCATCCGCAGCTCGCGGCGCAAGCTATCCATGTCATCGCTCGTCGCCGTCGCGGGTAGCTGCTCGACGAAGCCGTTTATGCCCGTCTCGAGGCCACGCAGAGCCTTCTGGAGTGACTCCTGAAAAGTACGGCCCATCGCCATGACTTCACCCACAGACTTCATCTGCGTGGTCAGGCGGTCATTGGCTCCAGGGAACTTCTCAAAGGTAAACCGGGGCACCTTCGTTACCACGTAGTCGATGGTGGGCTCGAAGGAAGCCGGGGTGGCGCCGCCGGTGATGTCGTTGCGGAGTTCGTCGAGGGTGTAGCCGACGGCCAGCTTCGCCGCCACCTTGGCAATGGGAAAACCCGTCGCCTTCGAAGCCAGCGCGGAAGAGCGGGATACACGCGGGTTCATCTCGATTACCAGCATGCGGCCGTCGACCGGGCTGACCGCAAACTGCACGTTGGAACCACCTGTATCGACACCGATGCGGCGAAGAATGGCGATCGACGCATCGCGCATTCGCTGGTATTCCTTGTCGGTGAGGGTCTGGGCGGGTGCCACCGTGATCGAATCGCCGGTGTGCACGCCCATGGCGTCGACGTTCTCGATGGAGCAGATAATGATGCAGTTGTCCGCTTTATCACGGACGACTTCCATCTCAAACTCTTTCCAGCCGATCAATGACTCCTCGAGCAGGATCTGCGTGATCGGCGAGAGGTCAAGCCCGCGAGTGGCCATGGCCTCGAACTCCTCGCGGTTATAGGCGATACCACTGCCACTGCCACCGAGGGTGAATGAGGGACGGATGATGGTCGGGAAACCGATCGCGGCCTGTGCCTCGATGGCCTCCTCGATAGTCCGGGCAGTAAACGCCCGTGCGACCTCGAGGCCGATCTCCTTCATCGCCCTCCCGAAAAGCTCACGATCCTCCGCGGTGTCGATCGCTTCCCGGGACGCGCCGATCATTTCCACGCCGAACTTTGCCAGAACCCCTTCCCGCTCGAGATCCAGTGCGCAGTTGAGCGCGGTTTGTCCACCCATCGTGGGCAACAGGGCATCCGGCCTCTCTTTCTCGATGATCCGGGCCACCGTCTGCCAGTTGACGGGCTCAATGTAAGTGGCATCAGCCATATCGGGGTCGGTCATGATCGTAGCCGGATTGGAATTGACCAGAATCACGCGGAACCCTTCCTCGCGAAGGGCCTTGCAGGCCTGCACACCGGAGTAGTCAAACTCGCAGGCCTGGCCGATAACGATCGGGCCCGCGCCAATAATCAGGATGCTCTGCAGATCAGTGCGCCGGGGCATGGACGGGACTCGCTTACTTCGTCTTCAACGCCGACTTGGCGGAACCCGCCACGCCGGTCTCTTGCTGCACCCGCTGGCGCATGAGGCTGGCAAAGCGGCCAAACAGCGGACGCACATCATGGGGCCCGGGACTGCCCTCGGGATGCCCCTGAAAACTAAAGGCTAAACAATCAGTTCTCTCTATTCCCTGAAGTGAATTATCGAACAAGGAGCGGTGGGTCGGCCGCAGAGTCGCTGGCAGACTGGACTCATCCACAGCGAAACCGTGATTCTGAGTGGTAATCAACACCTGTCCGGTAGCGAGGTCCTGCACCGGGTGATTGGCGCCGTGATGGCCGAACTTCATCTTGACGGTGCGCGCGCCGCAGGCAAGGGCGAGCAACTGATGGCCGAGGCAGATGCCAAACAAGGGGATGCCGTCCGCGAGAATCGTCCGGATGGCCTCAATGGCGTAGGTGCAGGGTTCCGGATCTCCAGGACCGTTGGAAAGAAACACTCCGTCAGGCCGGAGGGAAAGAACCTTCTCGGCGGGCGTCTCAGCCGGTACTACGGTCACCCGGCAGTTATGCTCCACCAGCAAACGCAGAATGCTGCGCTTGATCCCAAAATCGTAGGCCACGACGTCGAAAACGCCACTCCGTTTGGGCCGGACAGGGGCGGGGCCAGGCCATGTGGCGCCCAGATTCCACTGGTAGGCATCCTTCGCGCTGACAATCCTGGCCAGGTCCATACCGGCCAGGCCCGGAAAGCGCCGGGCATGATCGACGGCAGTTCCGGGGTCTACGTCTCCCGTCATGATGCAGCCCGACATAGCGCCCTTGTCACGCAGCACGCGGGTAAGCTTGCGCGTGTCGATCTCCGCAATCGCCACGACACCGGCGCGGCGAAGGAACTCCGGTAGTTCCACTTCCCTCCGCCAGCTGCTGGAAACCGCGGGCAGATCCCGGATCACGAGTCCTGCCGCAAAGACCCGTTCGCTTTCCTGGTCCTCGCTATTGGTTGCCGTGTTGCCGATGTGGGGGTAGGTCAGCGTGATGATCTGGCGGCAGTAGGATGGATCAGTCAGGATCTCCTGGTACCCACTCATCGCCGTGTTGAACACGACTTCACCGATCGTGCGACCTGAGGCGCCGACAGAAATGCCGCGAAAAATGGTGCCGTCCTGAAGGGCAAGCAGCGCGGGTTCCATCACGCTCTCCTACCTGCGGTTAGCGGTTCCTCGCCAGGCAAAGGGCGAGGTTAGGGTTGACTGTGCTTTTGCAGGGCGCATTTGCTCTAGGCAGGGATCGCCAACCCTCCGCGCCGGGGCCGAACCTGCTCTCAAC
>JBBQJK010000169.1:0-5725 GCA_038325835.1 Gammaproteobacteria bacterium | reverse complement strand
GATCCAGGCAGCGCTGACCTTGCCGGGGATTGCCGGCATCGTTCTCACCATCGGTATGGCCGTTGATGCCAACGTGCTGATCAACGAGCGTATCCGTGAGGAACTCCGGAATGGCATGTCGCCCCAGGCCGCCATTCATGCGGGTTACGACAAGGCCTTTGCGACCATCGCCGATTCCAACCTCACCACGCTGATCGCCGGCATCGTGCTGTTCCTGTTTGGTAGCGGCCCGGTCAAGGGCTTTGCGGTGGTCCTGTGCCTCGGGATTCTGACGTCGATGTTTACGGCGCTGACGGTAACGCGGGCCCTGGTCAACGTGATCTACGGCAACCGGAAAGTTGAGCGGCTCTCAGTCTGACGGCCAGAGATACGGCCAGAGATACGGCCAGCGATACGGCCAGAGATACGGGCAGAGATACGGCAAGAGATACAGGAAGCACAGTGGAATTTTTCAGCAAGAAGACGAGTATCGATTTCCTCGGCAGGCGCAAGGGCGCCTTTCTGCTGTCTGCCGTGCTGATGGTGGGGTCGCTGATCCTGCTGATTCCCGGCGTGCGCGGCCTCAACTTCGGCATCGATTTCACCGGCGGCGTCCTGCTGGAGATGGGCTACCAGGGGCCGGCTGATCTTGCGGATATCCGCCAGCGGCTCGTGGCTAACGGCTTTGCAGAGGCCCAGGTGCAGAATTTCGGGACCTCCAGCGACGTCCTGATCCGGATATTGCCCCGGGAGGGTCTGGCCGGCGACGCCATTGGCGCCCAGATCCTCAAGGTGCTCAAGGCAGGAGATGCCACTGCCGAACTGCGGCGCACGGAGTTTGTCGGGCCGCAGGTGGGGGAGGAACTCACCGAGCAGGGCGCCCTTGCCATGCTCTTTGCCCTGCTGATGATCCTGGCCTACATCGTCGTGCGCTTCCAGTGGAAGTTTGCCCTGGGGGCCATCGTTGCCACCCTTCACGATCCCATCATTACTCTCGGGGTTTTCGCTCTCCTGGGGCTGACCTTCGATCTGTCTGTCCTGGCGGCGATGCTGGCGATCATCGGCTATTCCGTGAATGACACCATCGTGGTATTTGACCGGATTCGGGAAAACTTCCGGAAGATTCGCCGGGGGACTCCCCACGATATTATTAACCTGTCCGTCAACGAGACGCTCAGCCGCACGCTGATGACCAGCTTCAGCACCTCGCTGGTCGTAGTTGCCATGCTGATTTTCGGCGGCGAAACGCTCCGCGGGTTCTCCACGGCGCTGATCATCGGCATCCTGATCGGGACCTACTCGTCGATCTTTGTCGCGAGTGCGCTGGCCCTGGAACTCAAGGCCACCCCGGTGGACCTGATGCCGCCAGCCAAAGACAAGACAGCCCTCGATTCAGAGCCCTGATGTAGGAGCGCCTCCTGACGTGGGAGCGCCTCCTGACGTGGGAGCGCCTTTAGGCGCGATTCGATTGTCGGGGAATCGCGCCTGAAGGCGCTCCTACGGGGCGCCGTTCAGGTGGGGCGTGAGCAGCTCGCGGAGCGCGTCGTGGACCTTCGGGTTACCCGCCAGCACGTCGCCGCTTTCCAGGTGTGAGCCGGTGCCGGTAAGGTTGGTCACCAGGCCGCCGGCTTCCTGGATCATGAGGGTCCCGGCGGCGGTGTCCCAGATTTCCAGGCCGAACTCAAAGAAGCCATCGAGGCGGCCGGCGGCAACGTAGGAGAGGTCAAGGGCAGCGGACCCGGGACGGCGGACCCCGGCGGTGGTCTCCATCACGCTGCCCAGCATCTTCAGGTAGGGCTGCATCCAGCGCGTGTTGCTCCGAAAGGGGAAGCCTGTGCCGATCAGCGTGCCTTCCAGCTCCGTCCGCTCGCTGACCCGGATGCGCTTGCCGTCGAGCTGGGCCCCACGGCCCCGCATGGCGGTGAACAATTCCTGACGGCAGGGGTCGTAGACGACAGCGACTTCCAGCGTGTCTTTCCGCCGCAGGGCAATCGAGACAGAGAAGGTGGGAAAGCCGTGCAGGAAATTGGTGGTGCCATCCAGCGGGTCGACGATCCAGGTGAACTCATTGTCGCCCGAACGACCGGACTCTTCGGCCAGGAACGCATGGTCCGGATACCGCTTGCGGATACTTTCCAGGATGGCCTGTTCGGCGGCCTGGTCCACCTGGGTGACATAGTCATTGCGGGCCTTGGCGCGGATCTCCAGCTGATCGAGGCGCGACAGGGCGCGGACGGCGATGTCCCCGGCGCGGCGCGCGGCCTGGACGGCAGTGTTAAGGAGTGGTTGCATGGGGGCGTCATTGTACAGAGCGCCACGGGAGCCGCCACCGGCCGGCATACTAGGCACATCGTGAGAAGCACATGACCGCAGTCCAGCCAATCCGTTTCGTCCTTTTTGAGACCACCCACCCGGGCAACATCGGGTCGGTTGCCCGTGCCATGAAGACCATGGGTTTCCGGGATCTTGTTCTGGTCAATCCGGTGGCGGAGTGGCTCTGTGCGGATTCCCGGGCCCTGGCCTCCGGAGCCCAGGACGTCCTGCACGAGGCGCGCGTCGTGCCCACCCTGGAGGAGGCCCTCGACGGCTGCGGGCTGGTGCTGGCGACGACTGCGCGGCATCGACGCATAGGCTGTCCGGAAATGAATCCGCGGGAATGTGCCAACGAGATCATGGGGCAGGCCCTGAGCCGGCCCGCGGCGATTGTCTTTGGTCCCGAGCGTTCCGGACTCGCTAACGAGCAGCTGGACCTGTGCAATGCGATTGTCTACATCCCCGCCAACCCCGACTACAGTTCCCTCAACCTGTCGCAGGCCGTCCAGATCATCGCCTACGAGTTGCGGCAACAGCAGGTGCTGGCCCGGGAGGTGCCACCCCCGGAGTCGCCGCTGGCCGGCCCTGCGCAGCTGGAGCTGCTCTACCAGCACTTCGAGCGGGTGCTCCTCGCCAGTGGCTTCCTCAATCCCACCAACCCGCGGCATCTGATGCGCCGTTTGCGGCGGCTCTTCAATCGCACGCGACTGGACGAAAACGAGCTGAACATCCTGCGGGGCATCCTCAGTAGCCTGGCCCCCGGGTCTGGCGACAACCCGAAGCGTGACTGAGCGCCGGCCCAACCACGCATGAGCCTGCCCCTCTACCTGGACTATGCGGCAAGCACGCCGGTGGCGCCGGAGGTTGTGGCGGCGATGACGGCCGCGCTGCGCTTGCCTGAGCTGGTGGCGAACCCGTCGGCGGGGACCCACGCGGCGGGCCGCCAGGCCGCGGCCGTGGTCGAGCTGGCCCGCGCCCAGGTGGCTGGCCTTATCCGTGCCGACCCGGACGAAGTCATCTTCACCTCCGGCGCTACCGAGGCCGATAACCTCGCCATTATCGGCGCGGCGCGGTTTCGCGAGGCGCAGGGCCGTCATCTCGTTACGGCCTTAACCGAACACAAGGCGGTCATCGAGAGTGTCCGGTATCTGGCGCGCCAGGGCTGGCGAGTGACCTGGCTCAAGCCGGGTGCTGATGGACGCGTCTGTCCGGCCGCTGTTTTGGCCGCGCTGGAGCCCGAGACGGTCCTCGTCTCCCTCATGCACGTGAACAACGAGACCGGCACGATCCAGGACGTCGGTGCCATCGGCAGCGTGTGCCGGGAGCGTGGCGTTCTCCTGCACGTGGACGCGGCACAGAGCGCCGGGCGCCTGGATCTCGACGTCCGGGCCCTGCACGTCGACCTGCTGTCCCTCTCCGGTCACAAGCTCTACGGGCCCAAGGGCATCGGGGCCCTGTTTATCGACCGGGATCGGGTCCGGCGGGTGGAGCCCCTCATGTTTGGCGGTGGCCAGGAGCGGGGACTGCGGCCGGGAACACTGGCGACGCATCAGATCATTGGCCTGGGTGAGGCCTGCCGCATCGCCGGGGAGCGCCGCGTCACGGACCGAAGCCACCTCACGGGGCTTCGGGACCACCTCTGGTCCCGGCTACGGGCAGTTCCGGGCGTGCTTCTCAATGGCGACCCGGACCACACGGCTCGCCACATCCTGAATATCAGCGTCGAGGGCGTGGAGGGCGAGAGCTTGCACGCGGGGCTGGCGGAACTTGCGGTGGCGAGCGGCGCCGCCTGCACCAGCCTGACTGACGAGCCTTCCTACGTCCTCCGCGTGCTGGGTCGTTCCGCGGCCCTGGCCCGCAGTTCGGTGCGCTTTTCCTTCGGCCGCCCCACAAACAGGGCCGACCTAGAGCGAGCCGCAGAGATCTTTACGCGCACCGTCACCCGTCTCCGCCGGCGGTCGCCGGCCTCGCCACCACAGTCGCCGGAGCCGCCCAGGGGGGCCTTGTTGGTCCGCGGCGAGGCAGGTTCAACCGAGGCCGGGACCTGGGTGGTCTTCTCAGGCTGGGTCCAGGACACCCGGGTCAGCCACCTGGAGGCGCAGGTTTTCGGCTGCCCCGACACCCAGGCGGCCTGTGACCGGGTGGTTCAGCTGCTGACGGGCGGGGGTCGGGCCCGGTTCAGCGGCCTCGAGCCCCTCGCCCTGGGGCAGGCGCTGGGGATTCCCGTGGCCAAGGCCGGGCGGCTGCTAATCATTCAAGATGCCTTGCGCAACTGCTTGGCGGATTGGGACAATGGGGGTTAGTCCATACTCCATTATGTTATCCATCCAGAGGAGACGCCGGTGGCGGTAGTACTTACCGAAAACGCCTTGAATCGGGTGCGCGCGTTTGGCGCTGGTGCCGCTGGCCTGCGTATCGGGGTCAAGCGCACGGGGTGCTCGGGCCTCGCCTACGTCGTCAATCACGCCGACCCGGTCACGGCCGATGACGTGGTCTTTGACCAGGACGGCGTGCGCGTGGTCGTTGACCAGCAGGCGCTGCAGCTGATTGACGGCACCGTGGTCGATTTTGTCCGGGAGGGGCTCAACGAGGCCTTCCGCTTCTCCAATCCCAACGCCAAGGGCGAGTGCGGCTGCGGCGAGAGTTTTACTGTCTAGCTTTTTTGTCAGGAGTCTTTGTGACTATCGAACGTACCCTTTCCATCATCAAGCCCGACGGCGTGCAGAAGAACCTCATCGGCGACGTCTATCGCCGTTTCGAGCAGGCGGGGCTGAAGATTATCGCGGCCCGTATGCTGCATCTCACCACGGCCCAGGCCGAAGCATTTTATGCCGTCCATCGTGAGCGTCCTTTCTACAAGGACCTCGTCCGGTACATGACCACCGGTCCCGTCATTGCCCAGGTACTCGAGGGTGAAAATGCCATCGAAGTCCACCGCAGGATCATGGGCGCAACCGATCCGAAGAAGGCCGACCCGGGCACCATTCGCCGGGACCTGGCGGCCAGCATCGAAGAGAACGTCGTGCACGGTTCCGACGCCGTAGAAACCGCCAAGCAGGAAATCAGCTTCTTCTTTGCCCAGGCCGACGTCTGCCCGCGGACCCGGTAGTCCTGATGAACGGCACGCCTGATCTGAGCCCGTTGGGTTTGCCGCGCCCCGAACTGGAGCAGCTCTTCTCCGGGCTGGGTGAGAAACCTTTCCGGGCGCGCCAGCTCATGCGCTGGATGTACGGTCGTGGGGTGCTCGACCCTGCAGCAATGACCGACCTCTCGGCGACGTTGCGCGACACGCTCGCCGCGCGCGCGGATTTCCGGCTGCCGGCAATCGACACGGTGCAGGAGTCGTCAGACGGCACCACCAAGTGGCGTCTGGCCGTCGGCGCCGGGCAGCTGATTGAAACCGTCTTCATCCCGGAAGAAGCCCGGGGTACCT
>JBBQJK010000168.1:0-5727 GCA_038325835.1 Gammaproteobacteria bacterium | reverse complement strand
CCCGGCACCTTGTGATACAGCGCGCCCAGGCTGGTGTAGGCGGAACCCTGCAGGGCCTGGGGATCGATCTTCAGCGCCGCCTCCAATCTGGCCCGGGACTGCTTGGCCAGCCCCAGGGCACCGAGACCGTCCATCACGCCGGCGGCGGTGCTGAACACGATGCCCTCCCAGATGAGCGGCTCGGCGCGCCCAGGGTAGCGGGCGGTGAAGGCCGCCGCCTGCTGCTGCAGGTTGTCGAAGGCAGCTTCCTTGGCTTCACCATTGGGGGAGTAGTGAGCTGCGGCCCAGCCGATCTGGATCGCCAGCAGCTCAGTGTCGAGCTCCCGTGGAACGGCGGCGGGAGCAGCGGCAGCGCCGAGGGACGCCACCAGGGCGAGCGCAGCAGCAAACGTGGTGAGGGAGCGATTCATGGGGGGGTCCTCGGCGCAAGAAGGCTGGTGCCGGGGCGTCCATGCGGTGCTGTGGCCTCCGGGCGGCCGGTTACGGGCTGGCTCCCCGGTGGGACGCAGTGACCCCGGCAAATCAATCGGCACCCGGTCGACGCCCACCGCGCGCTAAGCTCCCCCTGGCCTGGCGATTGAATCTGCCGGGCGCCCCGTCCAACCCCACATCACCCGACCTGGAACGCACCGTGACCGAGTCGACTGAGCTGGTACAGCGCATGCTCGCGGGGGACGAGAGGGCCTTCACCGCCTTCTTTGACGACTATTTCCCCCGGGTCTATCGCTTCGCCCTGCCCCGCCTCAACGGTGACGCCGACGCGGCCGCCGAGGTCGTGCAGGCGGCGCTCACCAAGGCCATGCGCAAGCTCAAGGACTTTCGTGGTGAGGCGTCCCTGTTTACCTGGGTCTGCCAGATCTGCCGCCACGAAGTCGTGGACTACCTGCGGCGGGAAGGCCGGCACACCACCAATGTCGTGCGGATCGACGACAGCCCCGAGGTGCGCGCAGTGGTTGAGGCCATTGCCGGGCCGGAGGCCCAGGAACCGGCGCACCGCTACAGCCAGGCGGAGGTCCGGCAACTGGTCCGGACCATTCTCGACCGGCTGCCGCCCCGTTACGGCGACGCGCTGGAAATGAAGTACGTGGAAGGACTTTCCGTGGACGAGATCGGCGTGGAACTGGGCATCGGCACGACGGCCGCCCAGTCCCTGCTGGCCCGGGCCCGGGTCGCCTTTCGGGATGCGGTTGAAGCCGTCTTCGGCGCGGCTTCACCGGAGGTGCTGGCCAGCCTGGGTTAACCCGGCAAACCAGGGGAAGAAAATATGACAACGATTCAGCAGGACCTGCGCCCCGGCGAGGAAGCGGCGCTCCAGGGTCTCCTTCGGGAGATGGCCCCCGAGGCCGAACCGACGCCGGCGGTGCGCGAACGGATCCGGCAGGCAGTGGCGGCAGAATGGCGCGTGGCCGTCGCGCCGGCGCCAGTGGCCGCAACCCGGCTGTGGCGGCGCCCTGCCCTGGCGCTGGCAGCCAGCCTGGCGGTGGCCGCCGTCGCGCTCGGCGTGTGGCAGTCCAGGGCTCCGGAACCCGCGCCGGTCATGGCCACCCTCACGCGCCTCAGCGGTGCGGTGGAAGC
This sequence comes from Gammaproteobacteria bacterium, assembly GCA_038325835.1. GTDB lineage: Bacteria > Pseudomonadota > Gammaproteobacteria > Steroidobacterales > SHZI01. Next base: position 4,152 of record JBBQJK010000168.1, on the reverse strand, counting down.
CGGCGTCGGGGTCGGCTGGCAGCCCGTCACTAGCGGCCAGTCGCTGCGGGTGGGTCAGCAGCTCGTCACCGGGCCCCAGGGCAAAGCCGCGCTGACTCTGGCCAAAGGCGTCACCCTGCGGCTGGATACCGACACCCGGATTGCCCTGGCAGGCATCGACCGGGTCGTCGTGGAGCGGGGCGCGGTGTACCTGGACTCGGGTGGCCGGGCGGCGGCGGGATCACGCCTGCGCATCGACTCGGCCTTCGGCAGCACCCGGCACGTGGGTACCCAGTACGAAGTGCGGATGCTGCCGGAACAGATGCAGGTCAGCGTCCGGGAAGGCCAGGTCGCAGTGACGGACGAGGCCCGCAGTGCGACGCCCGCCCTCGCCAAGGCCGGTGAACAGCTCACGATTGAAAGCACCGGCGCCGTGACCCGGCGGGCGGTCGACCGGCAGGATCCCCGCTGGAACTGGATCACCGACGTCACCCCGCCCTATGCCATCGAAGACCGGCGCCTCACCGAATTCCTGACCTGGGTCTGCCGGGAAACGGGCCGGGACCTCGTCTTCGCCTCCCCGGAAGTGAGGGTGGCGGCGGACGAAATCGTTCTCCGGGGTTCGGTCGCGGGCCTGTCCCCCGCGGCTGCCCTGGCCGCGGTGATGGCCACGACGAACCTGTCTTACTCGGATGACAACGGCCGGCTCACGATCCGGCCGGCGGTGCGCCAGGCGACCACGCGGTAGTCCCACACCCCCTGGGGGAACGCCGCGTCAAGGCGCTCGTGAGACTGCTGCTATCCTTGGCGCTTGACGCGCCCCGTCCAATCCCCCGTGAGTCTGTGCCGCGCACTCCTGGTCTTCCTGGCAGTGGGGCTGGCGACCGCAGCCAATGCCACGAACTACGCGGGGCGTCCCGTCCGCGCGATCCTCCAGGAGTTGCAGGGCACCGGGCTCATCCTGGTCTACAACGACAGCCTCGTGCCGCCTGACCTCAAGGTCCTCACGCAGCCCGGCGCCAGCGGCGGCATTCCCCTCCTCAATGAGATCCTCGCACCCCATGGACTGACCGCCCGCAGCATGGGCGCCCGGACCTGGGCGATCGTCAGCGCGCCAGCCGGCACGCCGGGGCTGGCGGCAGATCGCGACCGGGCCTCGGGCCGGCGGCAGCCCACTGCCCTCGAGGAAGTGATCGTGACCGCGAGCCAGTACCAGTTGGCCAGTGACGGGTCTGCCGGGAGCGCGCTGCTGACCCAGCAGGAACTCCGCAGCCAGCCCGTCCTCGCCGACGAGCCCCTGCGCGCCGTGCACCGGCTGCCCGGTGCGGCCAGCAATGGGCTCTCTGGCCTGCCGAACATCCGGGGTGGGGAGGAGAACGAGACGCAGATTCTCCTTGATGGCATGCCCCTGCAGGACCCGTTCCACCTGCGGGGATTTTTTACGCCCGTCAGCTTTCTCGATATGGAGATCGTCGGCGCGCTGGAGGTGTACAGCGGTGGCTTTCCCGTGGACTACGGCGGCCGCATGAGCGCCGTGGTGGATGCCCGGTCGGTGGATCCGGCGGCAGACGGCAGCTACGCGCTCGGTTTGTCACTGTTCCATCTGAATGCGCTGGCGGGCGCGAGCTTTGCCGACGAGCGGGGCCGGTGGCTGGTGGCGGCCCGGCGCAGCAACCTGGCCGAGGTCATCAACGTGGCCGGGAGCAATCTGGGGAAGCCGAAGTACTTCGACACCTTTCTGAAAACGGAGTATGACCTCAGCGACAGCACGAGCCTGGCCGCCCACGCCCTGCTCGCCGAGGACCGGCTGAAACTCAACGACTCCAGCGAAGAATCCTTTGCCACGTCCACCAATCGGACCAGCCACTTCTGGGCCACGGTGGATCACCGGTGGTCCGACGAACTGGCTGGCCGCGCACTGCTCGGCTGGATCCATTCCGACAACCATCGCCAGGGCAATACCCTCGAGCCGGACCAGCAGGCGGGGACGCTGAACGACCGGCGGGACTCCAACAGCACGCTTTTGAAACTGGAGATTGAACAGGGTGATGACGCCTTGCGCTGGCGGGCCGGCGTGGCTGCTGCGTGGCACACAGCCCGCTACGACTACCAGAGCGTCTTCCAGACCACCGCGGGCTTCCCGTTCCCGGACAGCCCGGCAACCAGTACCCGGCGGAACGAGCAGGTCCAGCCCGACGGCGCCGAGACGGGGGCCTTCGTCGCGGCCCGCTGGCGGGTTACCGAAGACCTGACCGGCGAGGTCGGCCTGCGCTGGGACCGTCAGACCTACGACCAGGCCAATGGCGCCACGCAGCTGAGCCCCCGGGTGAACCTGCTCTACGACCTCTCGGCCCGGACCCAGGTGCGGGCCAGCTGGGGCCGCTTTTTCCAGCCCCAGGCCATCAACGAACTGCAGGTGGAAGACGGCATCGACACCTTCTTCCCCGCCCAGCGGTCTGACCACTTCATCCTGAGCCTGGACCACGGGTTCGCGGGCGGCATCTCCGCCCGCATCGAGGCGTACTACAAGGACTACGACCAGCTGCGGCCGCGCTTCGAGAACCTCTTCGACCCGCTGGTCCTGCTCCCGGAGCTGGAGTACGACCGGGTGGAGATAGCGGCCTCGACTGGCAACATCTACGGCCTGGAGTTCCTGCTGCAGGACCGTTCTGCCCAGCCCTGGGGCTGGTGGTTCAGCTATGCCCTCGCCCGCGCCGAAGAAACGGTCGGCAGCGACGTCATTCCCCGCAGCTGGGATCAGCGCCATACCCTCAATGGCGGCGTGACCTGGAACCGGGGGCCCTGGGAAGTCACCCTCGCGGGCGTCTGGCACACGGGCTGGCCCACCACACCGGTCCGCCTCGCCCCGGGCTCCAGCACTGAGGTCCTCATTGGTGAGCAGAATTCGGCGCGCCTCGATCCGTTCCGCTCCCTGGACCTGCGGGCGGCCTATACCGTTGAGCTGGGGGACTCGCGCCTCCTGGGCTTCGTCGAGCTGATCAACACACTGGGCATGAAGAACCCCTGCTGTGTGGACTACAGGGTGGTGGATACCGGGAACGGCTCTGCTGAACTGAAGCAGAGCCGCGACTACTGGCCACGATTCGTGCCCAACATCGGGGTGCTCTGGACCTTCTGACCCCCGCTTAAACGTGCCGATTGATTTCCCGGCCCGGCACCGTCCAAGCTCAAATGGCTTCAGGAACACCGGTCGTCGCTCGCTGGCGCCCGACGCTCAGCGTCGAGGCACTGATTCTGCTCGCCTCCCTCGCCTTCGCGGCGGCCTACAACGGCGCGCTGTGGAAGCTGCTGTTCGGCACGTCGGACCTCACCGACCCCCGCAAGCTGGCTCTGCTTGCCGGACTATTCCTGGTCGTCGTCTGCGTGCAGTTCGCCGGTTTGGCGCTGCTCCTGACCCGGCGCACGGTCAAGCCGGTGCTGGCACTGCTGTTTCTGTGTACGGCACTGGCCAGTTTCTACATGGACCGGTACACGGTCTTTCTCAACACGGAGATGCTGCGGAACATCCTCCGGACCGATCCCGCCGAGGCGGGGGAACTCCTGACCGGACGTCTGCTTCCACAACTGCTCCTGTACGCGGCTTTACCCATCGCCCTTCTGTTGTGGACGCGGGTCCAGAGCCGCCCTCTGGGCCGGTCGATCCTGATCCGCTCCGGTGGGATAGTGGTCGCGTTGCTGGTCGCGAGCCTGGCCCTCTTCGTCCAGTACAAGGATGCGGCCTCCCTGCTGCGGAATCATCGGGAGGCCCGCGACCTGGTGACGCCCACCAACTACCTCTCTGCGCTGTTCAGAATCTCCCGGGATACCGTGGCCGCACCGCCGGGTGCTGCCCGGCCGATCGCCCTGGATGCCCACCGGCTGATCCGGGCAGGCACGGGCCGCAAACCAACCCTGCTGGTGCTGGCCATTGGCGAAACCGCGCGCTCGGCCAACTTTGGCTTGAGCGGCTACGCACGGCAGACCACACCCGAGCTCGCCCAACTGGATCTGCTGGTGTATCCCCGGGTGCAGGCCTGCGGCACCAGTACGGAAGTCTCCCTGCCCTGCATGTTTGCGCCGATCGGTCGCCGGGACTACGACGAGAAGCGGATCCGCAGTGAGGAGTCCCTGCTTCACGTGCTGAACCGGGTGGGCGTTGAGGTGCTGTGGATC
>JBBQJK010000167.1:0-5738 GCA_038325835.1 Gammaproteobacteria bacterium | reverse complement strand
TTGACGTGCGGCTTCGTACGCTCAAATTTGGCCTTCGACATGCCCGGTTCTCTCTTCTGTCAGACAATCAGTTACGCATATGACAGGGCGCTCCAACCCTGCCGCCGTGATTTCACTCTCAGCTACTCCTGGCGCTGGACCCAGTGACGCTTGCTGGCGCCTCGGCATACCTGGAGAACCTCATGGAATGGCTTGCCCGTCCCCGACTCAGCGAGCGGAGAACCGTGGCGTAACCAAACAGCTCAGCCAATGGAACTTCCGCACAGACGATCTTGCCTGCGGCGCTTTCATCCATGCTCTGCAGGGTTCCCCGCCGACGATGGAGATCGCCATTGACGTCACCAAGAAAGTCATCCGGCGTCACGACCTCGACCCTCATGATGGGCTCAAGTAGCACCGGCAGGGCCCTCTCGCAGCCTTCCTTGAACGCAGCAGCAGCGGCGAGCTTGAAGGCAAGTGCGTTCGAATCCGGCTCGCGGCAAGATCCGCCGATCATCGTTACCTTCACGTCGACCACCGGAAATCCGGCCCGGATACCGTTGCTCATCTGGTCGCGAATACCCTTGATAACCGAGGGTATGAATTCTTCAGGGACGTCGGCATTGGCAGCTTTGTTCTCGAACTCGAAGCCGGCGCCGGCAGGCAGCGGCTGCAGGCGCAAGATGACATGGCCGTATTGCGCATGCTCACCTGACTGCCTGACGAAACGGCCATCCTGATCAACGACTTGGCGAATAGTCTCGCGATAGGCAACCTGAGGCCGGCCGACACTGGGTTGAACGGCGAACTCACGCCTCAGGCGATCGACGATGATCTCAAGGTGCAGCTCGCCCATCCCCGCAACAATCGTCTGACCGGACTCAGCGTCCACGGACAAACGTAAAGACGGGTCCTCTGCAGCAACTTGCAGGAGAGCCAACCGCATTTTTTCCTCTTCCGTGCCGGCCCGTGGTTCCAACGCCACCGAGATGACAGGCTCCGGGAACTCAATCCGCTGCAGGGTAATGACGTTCTGCTCATCCGCCAGCGTGTCGCCGGTGGTGACGTCCGTCAGCCCAACTGCAGCCGCGATATCGCCGGCGCGAACTTCCTGGATCTCTTGCCGGTCATTGGCATGCATTTGCACCAGGCGCAAAACGCGCTCCCGCTTCTCTCTGACGGGATTAAAGATCGTATCGCCGGCAGTCAGGACGCCGGAGTAAACCCTGAAGAAGGTCAGGTTTCCTACCAAGGGATCCGAGGCAATCTTGAAGGCCAGTGCGGAAAAGGGCTGTTCATCGCTCGCCAACCGCAGGCCCGGCTGGGCGTTTTTCAGCGTACCCGTCACGGGCGGCTTGTCTGCCGGCGAGGGCAGATAGTCAATGACCGCGTCGAGCACAGCCTGAACACCCTTGTTCCTGAAGGCCGAGCCGCACGTGACCAGAACTACCGAGCTATTCAGGGTGCGGATGCGCAGGCCCCTCTTGATGTCACCGACGCTCAGCGTCCCGTGCTCGAGGTAACTGGCCAGCAGGTCCTCGGCACCCTCCGCAGCCTGCGCCACCATCTCGTCGCGATACTCGCGGGCGGCATCCAGCAATTCCTCCGGAATGTCCGACAGCTCGAAACGCATTCCCTGAGTGGCATCGTCCCAGCTGATGGCCCGCATGCGCACCAGATCGATGACACCGCGAAAGCCAGCCTCGGCGCCGATCGGGATCTGAATCAGAACGGGATTGGCGCCAAGCCGCTCCCGCATCTGCCGGACTACACGCAGATAGTCCGCGCCCTGGCGGTCCATCTTGTTGATAAAGGCGATGCGCGGAACACCGTACTTGTCAGCCTGTCGCCAGACCGTTTCAGACTGGGATTCAACGCCACCCACAGCGCAGAAAATACTGACGCCTCCGTCAAGAACCCGCAGGGACCGCTCAACTTCGATAGTGAAGTCCACGTGTCCCGGCGTATCGATGATGTTGATTCGATGCCGGGGGAACTGCTGGTTCATTCCGGACCAGAAGCAGGTGGTCGCAGCGGATGTGATCGTAATACCCCGCTCCTGCTCCTGCTCCATCCAGTCCATGATGGCGGCGCCGTCGTGCACTTCACCGATCTTGTGCGACACGCCGGTATAGAAGAGCACGCGCTCGGTCGTGGTGGTTTTGCCGGCGTCAATATGCGCCGAGATACCGATGTTCCGGTAATGCTCGATGGGCGTCGTACGCGGCACGGAATTTCTCTGACAATCAGGCATCAGCCGGAACTGATTGTCGAAAAACCGGCACTACCAACGGTAGTGCGAGAAGGCTCGGTTGGCTTCTGCCATGCGGTGAGTGTCTTCGCGCTTCTTGACGGCAGCACCACGATTATCGACAGCGTCGAGGATTTCGTGCGCAAGCCGGTGCGCCATGGACTTCTCAGTACGGCTGCGCGCCGCATCGATCACCCAGCGCATAGCCAGCGTCTGACGGCGCAAGGGACGAACTTCAACTGGCACCTGATATGTAGCGCCGCCAACCCGACGAGACTTCACCTCGACCATCGGCTTGATGTTCTCGAGAGCACGGCCAAACAACTCGACAGCCTTGCCTTCGTCCTGGCCGCTACGCTCTGCGATCCGCTCAAGGGCACCGTAGATAATGCCTTCCGCGACGGACTTTTTTCCCGACTTCATGATCATGTTGGTGAATTTTGCCAGCAGATCACTACTGTGCTTGGGGTCGGGCAGGATGACGCGTTTCGGCGCCGAGGTACGTCTGGACATGCTTTAGCTCCGCCTAAACTCTTCGTTGATTCTGCACTAGCTCTTGGGGCGCTTGGCGCCGTACTTGGAACGACTCTGACGCCGCCCCGTAACGCCGGCACAATCCAGGGTTCCGCGCACAGTGTGGTAGCGCACACCCGGCAGATCCTTCACACGACCGCCGCGAATCATGACGACAGAGTGTTCCTGCAGGTTGTGGCCCTCACCGCCGATGTAGCTGGTGACTTCGAAGCCGTTGGTCAACCGGACCCGGGCGACCTTGCGGAGCGCGGAGTTCGGCTTCTTTGGCGTGGTCGTGTACACGCGGGTGCAGACCCCCCGCTTCTGGGGGCTGCCGGCGAGCGCCGGGACTTTGCTCTTATAGGTCGGCGCGCTGCGCGGCTTGCGGACCAATTGATTTACTGTGGCCATGGAGACCTGCTACTAAAGTTGCTGTTCTGATTGCTGTAGGGAACGCGTCCCTAAACCAGGAGGGACGCCCTTTGTTTGGTCGTTCTGGATCAGGGCCGACGGCCGCCATTACGGGCGGCAGCCGGTAAGTCTATTGGCCCCCCGGAAAGGGTGTCAAGCAAGGAAACCGCAGGGCAGGCCCGCAACGGGTCCCAGCGGACACCAGTGCCCGGGATCGCCGGAGCGCGGGCCGGGTTTCCGCAGCGCGGGGTGCCGGACACGCCCGGACACCCAGGCGGGCCCACCAGCGTGGCCGGGCGAGGGGTGCCGTCACTCGCTGCCCTCGCCCGATGCTCCCTCATTGACTGCCGTATCGACCCCGGAGGACTCGCCAACGGCATCGTCATCCAGCCCGGAGGCCGTGTCCGTCGTCCGGTTCTCGTCCAGGGCATGCAATGCGGTGCGCAGTTCCTGCTCCCGGGTCCGCCGCTGCTGGGCGTGGTAACGGTAGCCAGTCCCGGCCGGGATGAGCCGGCCAACGATGACGTTTTCCTTCAGGCCGCGCAGATTGTCCCGGAGGCCCTTTACAGCTGCCTCCGTGAGCACCCGAGTGGTCTCCTGGAAGGAGGCCGCAGAGATGAACGACTCGGTCGCCAGCGACGCCTTGGTAATCCCCAGGAGGAGCGGCTCAACGACAGCACCCTCCTTGCCCTGCAACCTGGCGCGTTCGTTCAGATCAACCACACGGGAACGCTCCAGCTGCTCGCCGGGCAGCAAACCCGTGTCGCCCGGCTGGACGGTCTCAACCTTGCGGAGCATCTGCCGAATGATGGTCTCGATGTGCTTGTCGTTGATCTTCACGCCCTGGAGACGGTAGACGTCCTGGATCTCACGAACCAGGTAGTCCGCAAGCCGCTCAACGCCCCGCAGGCGAAGAATGTCGTGGGGATTCGGCTCGCCGTCGGCAATCATTTCGCCACGTGCCACCTGCTCGCCCTCGAAGACGCTGAGGTGACGCCACTTCGGAATCAGCTCCTCATACTTCTCGCCCTTCTCATCGGTGATGATCAGACGGCGTTTGCCCTTGGTCTCCTTCCCGAAGCTGACGGTACCGCTGTACTCCGCGAGGATGGCAGGATCCTTGGGCTTGCGGGCCTCAAAGAGATCAGCCACCCGGGGCAGCCCGCCCGTGATGTCGCGGGTCTTCGATGACTCCTGGGGAATACGGGCGATAACGTCGCCCACGGAGACTCTTGCACCATCCGCCATCGTGACGACGGCACCGGAGGGCAGCGCGTACACCGCAGGAATGTCGGTATTCGCGAAACACATCTCCTGGCCCTTGGCATTGAGCAGCTTGGCGGTCGGTCGCAGATCGCGGCTGCTCATACCCCTCTGCTTGGGGTCCATGATCAAATAGCTGGACAGGCCGGTGACATCGTCGACCTGCTCCACGACGGTGATACCCTCGACAAAGTCCTGGAACTTCAGCAGACCACCGACTTCCGCAACCACCGGGTGCGTATGGGGGTCCCAGGTAGCTACGATCTGACCGCCATCAACCTTCACGCCATCATCAATATTGATAACGGCACCGTAGGGAATCCGGTAGCGCTCACGCTCGCGGCCCTGATCGTCCATGACGCCGATTTCGCCGGAACGACTGACAGCCACAAGGTAGCCCTTCTCATGGCGGACCGTCTTCACGTTGTGCAGGCGGATCATGCCAGGGCGCTTCACTTCGACACTGGTTGCAGCCGCAGCTCGGGAAGCTGCGCCACCGATGTGGAACGTCCGCATGGTCAGCTGGGTGCCGGGTTCGCCGATAGACTGGGCGGCAATTACCCCAACCGCCTCGCCGATGTTCACTCGCGTACCCCGGGCCAAGTCTCGCCCATAGCAGAGAGCACAGACGCCGTAACGGGTCTCACAGGCAATTGGTGAGCGGACCTTAACCTGGTCGACGCCAAACTCTTCCAGCCTGCGTACCTGCTTCTCGTCCAGCAGCACGCCAGCTTCCAGGAGGACTTCCTCAGTCCCCGGGCGGAAGACCTTATCGGCCAGCACTCGGCCCAGGACCCGCTCTCGCAGGGGCTCGACAATGTCACCGCCTTCGACGAGCGGCGTCATGTACAGGCCGTTGGTCGTGCCACAGTCCTCAGACGATACGACGAGATCCTGAGCGACATCGACGAGTCGGCGGGTAAGGTAGCCGGAGTTAGCCGTCTTCAGGGCCGTATCCGCGAGGCCCTTGCGGGCGCCGTGGGTCGAGATAAAGTACTGGAGGACGTCGAGGCCTTCACGGAAGTTGGCCGTGATCGGGGTCTCGATGATCGATCCGTCAGGCTTGGCCATCAGGCCCCGCATTCCGGCCAGCTGCCTGATCTGGGCAGCGGAGCCACGGGCGCCGGAGTCGGCCATCATGAAGATCGAGTTGAAGGAAGCCTGCTTCTGGCTCTCTCCCTTGGAGTTGATGGCTGATTCCGAACCAAGCTTCCGTGGCTGAGTTGATCGCCGGTCGGCCGCATCCACTGAGCGGGTCCCGCGCAGGTCAGTTTGCGCTGGACTTGGCTGGTGGGCAGCGGTTGGTCTTCCGGGCAGCACG
>JBBQJK010000166.1:0-5744 GCA_038325835.1 Gammaproteobacteria bacterium | reverse complement strand
ATCACGCTGTCGGCTTCCCAGAACCTGACCCTGGGCGGTGCGAACGCGGACATCGGGTTCTCCGGCACCTCGATCGCCGTCGATACCACGACCCTTGCGACGGCCAGCGTGACATCGGTGGCGAACGCCAATACCGCCATCCAGCGGAGCGATGCGGCACTGACTGCCGTGTCTTCACTCCGCAGCCAGCTCGGCGCCATCCAGAACCGCTTCGAGTCCACGATTTCGAACCTGTCCGCGGTTTCCGAGAACCTCACGGCCGCGCGCAGCCGCATTCAGGACGCCGATTTCGCGGCCGAGACGGCGGCTCTGACCCGCGCCCAGATCCTGCAGCAGGCCGGTATCTCCGTATTGGCCCAGGCCAACGCGGCGCCCCAGACGGTGCTGGGTCTGTTCCGGTAAACGACGACGCAAGACCAGACGGGGTGGCCGGCCGCAATGCCGGCCACCCACTTGCTTGATAACGATTCGGACGCCTGGGCAGCAAACCCGCCCGGGCACTGACGTTGACCTGGCCTCGGGACGAGGTGAGCAGTGGACAGTAGTCTGAATATCCGCAGCGCCGCCGCGGCGGCGCTGACCAGGAGCCGGCCCGAGAACGGGGCCACCGGCAAGGCTTGGCCTGAAGACGGCAAGAAAGCGCCGCCCGAGACCACTCCGCCGCCGACGCCCGACCGGGTGGTAAACCCGGAAACCAAAGAGCTGATCCGGCAGATCCCCTCGGCAGAGGTGCTGGTCCTGGCCAGGGTCATCGGCCAGGAGGGAGGCCGGTTCATCAACGACCTGACGTAGTGGCACACATCTTGCTTTGCGTTGGTCATGACCCCAACGCTTCAACCTGAACCGGACCCTCATTCGCCATGCCAACGCTGACCTCATCGGGGCTCGGATCCGGGCTCGACATCAAGTCGATCGTCGAACAGCTCGTGGCTGCCGAGCGGGCGCCCCAGGCGAATCGCCTCACCAAACGTGAATCCAGCGCCAATGAAGAACTGTCCGCCCTGGGCAAATTCAAGAGCGCCCTCGCCGGCTTCAAGGACTCCCTCGGGAAACTGACGGATGCCGCCACCTTTCAGGGGCGTACGGTCAAGGTGGGGGACGACAAGGTCCTGACCGCCGCGGCGAACGCCACTTCGCTGCCCGGCAACTACTCCGTCGAAGTCATCAACCTGGCTGCGGCTCAGCGCCTGCGGTCCATCGGCTTTGGCGACGCCACCACGGCCATCGGCACCGGGACACTGGCCATCACGGTCAATGGCCAGACGGCCAACATCGTCATCAACTCAGCCGCCAGTTCGCTCAACGATATTCGCGACGCCATCAATGGGTCCGCCGACAATCCGGGGGTCCGTGCCACCATCGTCAAGGCCAGCGATGGCGCCCACTTGATCCTCTCGGCAACCGAAACGGGCGCCGCCAACGCCATCACGGTCGCTGTCACGGGCGGGGACGGTGGCCTTGCGCCTTTTGCCTATGCGGCGGGGGCACCCGCCAATCCTTTGGTGCAGCTCCAGGCGGCGGCCGATGCCAACGTGGTCATCGACGGCTTTCCGGTGAGCAGTTCGGGCAACACCATCAGTGCAGCCATTGATGGCCTGACTATCAATCTCGTCAGCGCGAAGCCGGGCACAACGGTGGATGTGTCCGTGGATTACAACCCGGAGGGGGCCAAGTCCTCCGTGGCGGGCTTCGTCACCGCCTACAACAAGCTGATCGACACCGTCACGGAACTCACCCGTTACAACGCGGACACGCGAGATGCGGCACCGCTGCTTGGCGACGCGACCGTACGGGGCATCCGCGACCAGCTGCGCCGGGAGATCAGCCAGAGCCTTGGCAGCGGCGCGTTCACCTCCCTCGCCGCCATCGGCGTGACCACCCAGACCACGGGCAAGCTGGCCGTCGACGCCACCAAGCTGTCCAACGCCATCGACACGGATTTCGATGCGGTCGGCGCGGTGTTCGCCGGGACCGCCGGCCTGGCCACGCGCCTGGACACCATCACCGGCGCGACACTGTCCAGTGGCAGCACGATCAGCACGCGGGAAGCGAGTCTGAAGTCCGCCCTGAAGATCATCACGACGCAGCGGGAGACGCTGGACGACCGGCTCGAGAAGGTCAGGAGCCGGCTGCTGGATCAGTTCAACGCCATGGATCGCCTGCTGTCGCAGCTCAAGAACACCAGTGCCTTCCTGTCGCAGCAGCTTGGCTAGCGACCCGGCCCCCCGAGTCAACGTGAAGATCGCGCCCCACTTCAGATGAGAGACCCGCAGTCATGAATTACACCCAAAGCAATCACCCGATGAATCAGTACCGGACCGTGGACGCCTATGGCGCCGCGGCGGCCTCCGACCGGATGCAGCTGGTATTGCGCATGATGCAGGGCGCACTTGACCGCATTGCCATGGCCCGCGGCCACCTGCGGCGCGGCGAGGCGGCGGCCAAAGGCGAAGCCCTCGGCAGAGCCGTCCGCCTCATCGACGGACTGCGGTCCTGTCTGGACCTGCAGCGCGGCGGCGAGATTGCCGCCAACCTCAGCGCCCTCTACGACTACATGACCCGACGCCTGACGGAAGCCAATCTCCGCAACGACGAGCGGGGCCTGGACGAAGTGGCAGAACTGCTGGAGGAGATCCGCGGCGGCTGGGAACAGATGGCCGCCTCGCCGGAACTGCGGGTGGTTCCGGGACCAGCGGCAGGAGCCAGCCGGACTCCCGCATGAGCCTGCTGGACCGGATCATGTCCCTGACAACCGCCATTGAAGACAGCCTGGCGGGCGCAGACTGGGCAGGCGCCACGAATCTCGATCTGGAACGCCGGGAGCTTCTGCGCGAGCTCTTTGCCACCCAGCCGGAGGCGGCCCGGGAGGGCCACTCGCGGGCGATACTGGCAGAGCTACGGGCGCGCACCGACAGCAGCGCGGCAGCCCTGGAGACGACGCGCAGTTCACTGTCCGCGGCCGCCTGGGCAGTCCGCACGTCCCCCGGAGTAGTCCGTGCCTATGAACGCAACACCGACAGCGGCCCGTTGCGGGTCGCACAGCCAGCTGCGGAGTAAGCCACGATGAACAGATCCCAGAACGACGCAGAATTCGACGGCCTGGCCCTGCACGACTTCCTGCCGCTGGCCTGGGAACCGTCACCCCTCAGCGACCCCGCGGAGCTGGAACACTACAACCAGGAAACAGCCAGGGCCCTGCAGGCGCTCGCGCTGTTCGAGGAAGCGCCCAAGGAGATCTCGACAGACGCCATTCCGAAGGGGCAGGAACTGCTGCATCTGGAAGCCAAGGTGGACGTTCTCCTGTCACTGGTTACCCGGCTGGTCAGTCAGCAGCAGGGGCTGCCGAAACGGCACAACACCGTGCTCAGGGCCGACAGCCTGGAATGGACCGGTCCCGGTGCGGAGCAGGCCCGCACCGGTGACACAGGGGTCATCGTCATCTATCCGAATCCCCTGCTGCCCATGCCGTTCCGGCTGGCAGGTCGCGTGGTGAGCACCGTCGAACGCGCCGGGATCAAGTGGCGCCTCACCCGCTTCGAGAATCTCTCCCCGCTCGTCAGCGTCGGACTGGAGAAGCTCGTGTTCCGGCGTCACCGCAGGCAGGTGGCGATTTCCCGGGGCACGGACGTCTTCACCAAGACCGGTATCCATCGCGCGCCAAAATTCTGACGACCTGCGCTGGTCGGTGGCCGCCAGCCACCCGGAGTAGCACGTAACCCGCTGGTTTTATTGACTATTCCTTTACAGGCACGCTTCTTGCTTTTAGATCTTCCGTGATCCCTGGCAAGACAGCAGGCCCATGAGTACCGACGCAACCGTCGCCCACCCCGAGGCCCATCTCGAGAGCGCCTTCGTGGCGTTCACGACCGCCTCGGAACGGCTTGAAGCCGCCTACGGCAGCCTCGAGTCGGAGGTGGTCGGCCTTAAGCAGGCCCTGGCCACGACCACTGCCGAGCGGGATGCCGCCTGGCAGACCGTGCGGGACCGGCAACTGGACACTGTGCTGTCTCGTCACCAGCGCCTCGCCGCACTGGGCGAAATGGCCGCCACCCTTGCCCACCAGATTCGCACGCCCCTGTCTTCCGCGCTGCTCTACGCCGCCAACGCTGCCAACCAGGGCCTCGCCCTGCAGCGCCGGGATGAACTTCTGGGCCGGGCGATTGGCTGCCTGAACGACCTCGAAAAACTGGTCAGCGACATGCTGGGCTTTGCCCGTGGCGCGACCGCCAGCGACGCGCCAGTGGCACTGACTGACATCACGCTGGCCGTGAACAACGCGGCACACGCCCTCCTCCGCCCGGGCCAGCAACTCGAGGTCACCGAACCACCACAGAACGCAGTGATCTGCGGCAGCCGCGAAGCACTCGTCGGCGCCGTACTGAATCTGGTCAGCAATGCCCTGCAGGCAGCCGGTGCTTCCGCTGCTGTACGCCTGGAAACGCTGGTTACCGGTGCCGCTGCGGAGATCCGCGTCACGGACAATGGGCCGGGCGTCGCCCAGGCCCTGCGCCAGCGCATCTTTGAGCCGTTCTTCACGACCCGACCGCAAGGCACAGGCCTTGGCCTTGCGGTAGTCCGCTCCGTCGCGGAGGCCCACGGCGGTGAGGTTCGCGTGGAGAGTCCGGACCACGCAGGCCGGGAGCGCCGCGGCGCGTGTTTCATCCTGCGCCTGCCGCTGGCAGCCGGGATCGGCCAACTCAGGGAGCATCAGGCGGCATGAACAAGACGAACCCCATTCTGCTCGTCGAAGACGACGCCACCCTCCGCGAGGCGCTGGCAGAAACGCTGCGTCTGGCCGAGTACGAGGTCGTCACGGCGGCCGATGGTGCCGCTGCCCTCGAGGCCCTGCAGAAGTCCGTGACCTTCAGGGCCGTGGTCACCGACTACCAGATGCGGCCCATGGACGGCTTTGCCCTGCTCACGGCGATCCGGGAAATCCGCCCGCATCTGCCGGTCCTGATGATCACAGCACACGGCAGCATCGAGCATGCCGTGCGGTGCATGCTGGAAGGCGCCAGCGACTACCTGGTCAAGCCCTTTCCGCCCTCTGCCCTTATCGAACGCCTCCGACAACTGGCGCCCGCGACCGCGAGTTCACCCTACGACCTGGTGATCGCCGACCCGGCCAGCGTCGAGCTGGTGACGCTGGCGAGCCACGTGGCGGCCTCGGACACTACGGTGCTCATCGGCGGCGAGAGCGGCACCGGCAAGGAAGTGCTGGCAAGGCTGCTGCACAGACTCTCCAACCGGGCCGATGGTCCCTTCGTGGCGGTGAATTGCGCCGCGATCCCCGAGAACATGCTGGAGGCGCTGCTCTTCGGTCACGAAAAGGGCGCCTTCACCGGCGCCCATGAGGCTCGACCCGGCAAATTTGAGCAGGCTCAGGGCGGCACGCTGCTGCTCGACGAAATCAGCGAACTAGACATCGGACTGCAGGCCAAGCTGCTGCGCGTCCTGCAGGAGAAGGAAGTGGACCGTATCGGGGGGCGCGCGCCGATTCGCCTCAACGTCCGGATCGTGGCGACGACCAACCGGGACCTGCGGGAACAGGTAGCGGCCGGCCGGTTTCGCGAGGACCTCTACTACCGCCTGAGCGTGTTCCCGCTCACGACGCCACCACTTCGGGACCGCCCGGCCGACATCGTGCCGCTGGCCCGCTATTTTCTGCAGAAAGCGACCGGGGGTTCCCGTCCGGTGCCTACTCTGGCCGACGACTCCCTCAGCGCGCTGACCAGCCAGCGCTG
>JBBQJK010000165.1:0-5838 GCA_038325835.1 Gammaproteobacteria bacterium | reverse complement strand
CTTTCTCCTCGGCCTGGGCCTTCTCCAGCCGCGGCATCTGGTTCTGCCAGATGAAGAACCAGAAAGCACCCGCAGTGGCAATGAAGAAAAACAGGACCATGAAGAACGCCTGGATCGGCAGTGGCCAGCGGCCGATGTCGTTGATATCGAGGCTCTTCAGATCATCGATGAAACTCATTTCGCGACCCCCTCTTCGTCACTCGTGGACACCTGGTCGGCGGACACGGTGAACTGGGAAGACCGGCCAGCAAACTCACCACTCTCAACGGGGCCATCTGTCTTCTTGCCCTTGGTGCCCGTGTCGCGCACCTCGACGACCTGCAGATCGGGCTGGGTGAGCCATTTCGACTTGTCGATGTTGCGCATGAAGGCAGAGACGCGGGTGTTGGAATCTGCGTCGCCCTTGATCTCCAGGCGGCGGCCGGTCTGCTTCACCGAGGTGAGTCGCACGCCGTCGGGCAGGGTCCGGACCAGTTCCTCGAAGACGTGGACGATTTCAGGCCGGCTGCGCTGGAGCTGCTCGATGATCTCCATGCGCGCCAGGAGGCGGTCCTTTTTGGCCTCGAGCTCGAGAATATCGGCGATACGCTTGTCGAGTGCCGAGATCTCGGTCTTGAGAAGCTCATTCCGGCCGTTCTGACTGGAGATGATGCCGTTCATGACGAAATTGGACGCCAGGACGGCAAGGCCCGCCGCACCCAGGGAGGCGCCAATCCCGATAAAAAACTGGTTGCGGCGCCGGGTGCGAAGTTCTGCCCGCCAGGGCAACAGATTAATTTTTGGCATGTTAGTCGAAGCTCCGCAGCGCCAGCCCACACGCAGTCAGCAACGCGGTGGCGTCCCGCCGTATCCCCTGGGACTTCGCCTTGCTCGAGATCTTCATCTGGCCGAGCGGGTCCCCGATTTCAGTGGGGATGCCCACTTTGCTGGAGATCATGTCAGCGACCCCGGCGATGTTCGCGCAGCCGCCGCAAACGAGTATCTGGTCAGGCTGCTCGCGGCCGCCACCAGAGGCGAGGAAAAACTGCAGTGAGCGGCTGACCTGCTGGGTCATGTCGTCTATGAAAGGCACCAGCACCTCGGGCTCATAGTTGCCCGGCAACCCGCCTTCCTTCTTGGCGCGACCGGCATCCTCGAGGCTAAGGCCGTAGGTGCGCATGATCTCTTCCGTCAGCTGCTGCCCGCCGAAGGAGAAATCCCGGGTATAGATGACCCGCATGTCCTTCAGTACGCTGAACGTCGTGTTGCTGGCCCCGAAGTCGACGATGGCAATCAGGTGCTGCATTCCGCCATCGGGCATTTGATGGGCGAGGAGGTTGCAGGCGTTTTCCAGGGCAAAGGGCTCGACGTCCACCACCTTGGCGATAAGCCCGGCTGCTTCCACTGCAGCCTTGCGCTGATCCACGTTCTCAGTCCGCGTTGCCACCAGCAGTACGTCGAGCATCTCGGGATCGCTGGCGGAAGGGCCGAGCAGCTCGAAGTCGAAGCTGACCTCTTCCATCGGGAAAGGGATGTACTGATCGGCCTGGATTTCCACCTGGCCTTCGAGTTCCCGAGCGGAGAGCCGCCGTGGCATCTGGATAATCTTGGTGATGGCCGCATCACCACTGATGGCGATCGCCGCATCCCGGGAGTTGGTGCCAGCGCGTTTCATCGCGCGACGAATGGCCTCACCAACAGCGGGCGCATCAACAATGGTCTTCTCGTTGATCGCGTTCGGCGGCGTTGGCTCGGCGGCATAGCTCTCAGCGCGATAGCTTTTGCCACTCTGCGTCAGCTCGATGAGCTTGATCGAGGAGGTTGTTATGTCAAGGCCAATCAAGGGCCTGGAACGTGAGCCGAAAAGCACTGCTTTTCCCTTCTAACTCCAGAGGTTGCGCAAACAACGTCTTCGGCGCTTCACAAATGCGATTTAACCATATATCACCGCCGATGGAAACGCGATGTGACGCGCTTCACCGGCTGGGGTCAAACCGGCCCCAGGACAGACAAAAACCGACGGTCCGCCAGAACCTGGCGAGGAGTGGTGGGCGTGCTGATGCACGTCCGCACCGGGAGGGGATCGTATGCAAGCGGATGCAGACGGCTGACGCTAGTGGCGTCGTGCTGTCCGGCAGCCCCGCTGTCATAGGACCCTGCACCCCTCGTGGCGCCCCAACCTGTGGCTCCACACCTCGCGCAGTCCCGTAGACCGGTGGCTTTGCGTCCCCACCTTTCAGTAGGTTTGCCCAAAGACCTCAGCCAATATGCATAATCGCATCGGGCCGCGCAAGGTACCTTTCCCGCTTCTGCATGAAATTACTCATCCGGGCTTTACTGGGGCTGGTTGGCGTTGGGCTGACAGTCCTTATTGTGGCGGGCGCCGGGGGCGCCGCCGGCTGGTATTACCTGTCCCCCGGCCTGCCGTCGGTCGACAGCATGCGGGATGTCCCGCTGCAGGTCCCGCTGCGGATCTATTCCCGTGACGGACGTCTCATTGCGCAACTTGGCGAGTTTCGCCGGATACCTGTGCGTTACGAGGACATCCCCGCGGTGGTCGTCCACGCGGTGCTGGCTGCCGAGGATGACCGCTTCTTTGAACACCCCGGGTTCGACTACCAGGGCCTGGGACGGGCAGGCGCGAATTTCCTGCTCACGGGTCAGCGCACTCAGGGTGGCAGCACCATCACCCAGCAACTGGCGCGGGCCTACTTCCTCACGCGGGAACGCACCTTCGTCCGCAAGGCCAAGGAGCTTCTGCTGGCGTTGCGCATCGAGCGGACCTTCAGCAAGGAAGACATTCTCGCCCTCTACCTGAACAAGATCTTCTTTGGTCAGCGGGCGTACGGGATCGCCGCGGCAGCCGAGGTGTACTTCGGCAAGGGCCTGAACCGGCTTTCGGCGGCTGAGGCAGCACTGCTGGCAGGCATTCCCAAAGCCCCGTCACTTCTTAATCCCGTGTCGGACCCCGTCCGTGCCGGCGAACGCCGGGCGTATGTCCTCCGGCGCATGCTGGAACTCGATTTCATCGACGAAACGTCCTATACCGCGGCCGTGGAGAGCCCCGTCGAATCGAAACTGCACGGCGCCACTGTGCAGCTCGACGCACCGTATATTGCAGAAATGGTCCGTGGGGAAATGGTCGCCCGCTTCGGCCCTGAAGCCACGAGCGGGGGCTACCGCGTCGTGACCACCATCGACAGCAGGCTACAGGCGAGCGCCGACGGGGCGCTGCGCACGGCCCTGCTCGAGTACGACCGCCGCCATGGGTTTCGTGGCCCACTGGAGCGGGACGTGCTTGGACGCCTCGACGAAAAGCTGCCCCGGGAAGCAGCGCTCCAGCGCCTGCTGGATGCTTACCCGGTGCATCCGGACCTCTACCCCGCGGTGGTCACCGACCTCGGCAGCGACAATTCAGCAGCCTTCTATATTCACGACGTCGGTCCTGTGACCGTGCCTTGGGCGGGCTTGCGCTGGCGGCCTTTCGTCGACGACGACACTGTGGGTCCCGCGCCGCAGTCCGCGCCGGCCATGGTCGCGGTCGGCGACGTGGTGTATCTGCTCCGGACGGTCAATCGGGGCTGGCTCCTCGCGCAACTGCCCGCCGTTCAGGGCGCCCTCGTGGCCCTCGACCCCATGGATGGGGCCACCGTGGCCCTGGCTGGCGGCTACGACTTCTTCGCGAGCAAGTTCAACCGGGCGGTCCAGGCCAAGCGGCAACCGGGCTCCTCCTTCAAGCCCTTCGTCTATTCAGCCGCCCTCGAACACGGCTTTACCCCGGCCACCATCATCAACGATGCCCCCATTGTGTTCGGTAACGCCGGCCCGACGGCAGACGAGTGGCGCCCTCAGAACAACACGGGCCAGTTCTACGGCCCCACCCGCTTCCGGGAGGGTCTGGTGCAGTCCCTCAACCTGGTGTCGATCAGGATCCTGCTCCGGACTGGCGTGGGGCGGGCCATCCGGCACATCAGGGCCTTTGGTCTGCCCGACAGCGCGATGCCCCGCAATCCGACCATGGTTCTTGGCAGTGGCGCGGTCGCTCCCCGGGATATGGCAGCCGGTTTTGCCGGCTTTGCCAACGGCGGGCATCGGGTGGATCCCTATCTCGTCGAGCGTATCGAGGACTCCCGGGGAACCGTGATCTTCGCGGCGCCGCGCAAGGCGGTCTGTGTCGCCTGCGCAGAGCAGTGGGACAGCGCTGCAACCCCGGCGGTCTCCGCCGAGGCGGTGGCACTCCCCGTAGAGGTCGATGCCCTGGCCGGGGAACCAGGCGACCTGCCCAAAGGGCGCCCAGGACAAGAGCTCCCCGCCTACAAGGATGCGGCAGAGATGATGGCCCACGCAGAATCCTGGCGGCCGCAAGTCAGTGAGACGCCGGAATTTCTCGCGGACCAGGAGCAGGCGCCGCGAATAATCGCCCCGGAAAACGCTTACCTGATGTACGACATGATGCGTGACGTGATTCGCAGGGGCACGGGCCGCCGCGCCCTGGCTCTGGGCCGGGCAGACCTGGCAGGCAAGACGGGGACGTCTAACGACCGGCGCGACGCCTGGTTCAGCGGCTTCAACCGGGAAATCGTGGCGACTGCCTGGGTAGGCTTCGATCAGGAACGGACGCTGGGTTCCCGGGAGGAAGGGAGCCGCACGGCGTTGCCCATGTGGATTTACTTCATGTCGGAGGCGCTGAAGGGGGTGCCGGAGAGCCCACTGCCACGGCCGTCCGGCATCGTGACCGCGCGGATTTCGGCAAGTACGGGTCTGCTTGCTCTCGCCGGCACGCCGGATGGCATGTTTGAGCTTTTCAGGGAATCAGACCTGGCAAGCCTTGGTACCGACTCGGGTAACGGCCTCGCGGCAGGCGGCTTCGGTACGCCGATAGCTGATGACAATGAGATCTTCTGACCAGGGGAACCGCCGGGGAACCGGACGACCGGCGCCACGGCGCGCGGCGCCTCCCAGGCCGGCAGAGCGACCGGAAGGGCCAGATCATCGCCGCTCGACGGTCGCAGCAGAGGCCGCCCGCATCATTCAGGAAGAGGGCCTCACCGACTTCCGCGGCGCGAAGACCAAGGCAGCGCAGCGCCTGGGCCTGGGCCGTAACGCGCCGCTCCCGGACAACGCGGAGATCGAGGCGGCGCTGGCGGAACGCACCCGGATCTTCCACAGCGACACCCAGCCGGAGCTGCTCGCCAGCCTGCGCCACGCCGCTTTCGAGGTTATGCGGGGCCTCACCGCTTTTCACCCGCGGCTGGTGGGTGACGTGCTCAGCGGCAACGCCACGCCGTACTCCAGTGTGGAGTTGCATCTGTTTAGCGACACTGCTGAAGCCATTGGCAGCGCCCTGGAGGGGCTGGGCATCGGCTACCGGGATCTGTCGCGCCGGCTTCGGCTGCGGCGTGATGAGGTAGAGGCCTTCCCGGGCTATCGCTTCGCCGCGCACAACCACGAGTTCTTGAGCGCCGTGTTTCCCCTCCGGCTGCGGGGTCATGCCCCGCTAAGCCCGGTAGATGGCCGGCCGATGCGGCGGGCCAGCCTGAAGGAGCTGGCGGAAATGTTGGAGGAAAAGGGACCTGTAGGAGCGCTTTCAGGCGCGAAGGATATTGATCGCGCCTGAAGGCGCTCCTACAGGGCGCTTCTACACGACTCCGCGCTTGCCGACGTCGATGTAGTCGCGGGTGGTCGGGCCGGTGTAGAGCTGGCGGGGCCGGCCGATGCGGCCATCCGGGTCGGTGATCATTTCCGTCCAGTGCGCGACCCACCCGACGGTGCGTGCGATGGCAAACATGACCGTATACATCGACTTGGGAATGCCGAGGGCCCGATAAATGATGCCGGAGTAGAAGTCGACATTCGGGT
>JBBQJK010000164.1:0-5873 GCA_038325835.1 Gammaproteobacteria bacterium | reverse complement strand
GGCCACGTTGGGGTGCGCGATCGCTACCGCCCGCATCGGCACTCCTCGCCGGGTTGATGGCTGCCAGACCGCGGCGGGTGCCGCGACAAGCGCCAAATTATAGCCCGAGGGTTGGCTCGCTCCCGCGCGACCCACTATCCTGTAGACCGTTTCCCGATCGCGACTCCCTGTTCATGAGCTTCGCCACCCGCGCTGATGACTACGTCGCACGCATAGAACGTGTCCTTGATCACCACCTGCCGGCGGCTGAAGTGGCACCCCGCCGGCTGCACGAGGCCATGCGCTATGCCGCCTTGGGGGGCGGCAAACGCATCCGCCCCCTGCTCGTCTACGCGACCGGTGAAGCTCTGCTGGTCCCGCCGGAGGTGCTCGATGCCCCGGCAGCCGCTATCGAGCTCATGCACGCTTTCTCGCTGATCCACGACGATCTGCCGGCCATGGACAACGACGACCTCCGGCGCGGGCGGCCCACGGCGCACCGGGCCTTTGATGAGGCCACGGCGATCCTCGCCGCGGATGCCATGCAGCCGCTCGCGTTCGAAATGCTGGCCACCCACCCAGCGCTGATCGGCATGCCGGCCGCTCAGGTCAAGCTGGTGGCGTTGATCGCGGATGCCTGTGGCTCCAACGGCATGACCGGCGGGCAGTCCATGGACCTGGCCGCGGAAGGCCGCCGGCTTGATCCCGCCGAGCTGGAACACATCTACAGGCTCAAGACCGGCCGCCTGCTGCGGGCCAGCGTGCTCGCGGCAGCGAGCTGCGCCACAGAGGTGCCGGACGCCACCCTCCACGCCCTCGAGCGGTTCGTGGATGCCCTGGGCCTGGCCTTCCAGGTGCGGGACGACATTCTGGACATTGAGGGGTCCACCGCCGAAACCGGCAAGACCGGCGGCTCGGACCTGGCCAAGGACAAGGCCACCTATCCCCACCTGTTCGGTATGCCCCGGGCCCGGCAACGGGCTGATGAGCTGCTGCAGCAAGCCCTGGACGCGCTCGGGGCCTTTGGCCCCGGGTACGACGGCCTCCGCTGGGCGGCCCGCTATATCGTGCTGCGCCAGCGGGCCTGACAGGCTGCTAGGCTGTAGCGGGATGTACAGCAGTTTCTTCGGCCTTAACGAGAAGCCTTTCTCGATCACGCCCGACCCCCGCTACCTATACATGAGTGAGCGGCACGCGGAGGCGCTTGCCCACCTGATCTACGGGGTGAAGGAGAGCGGTGGCTTCATCCAGCTGACCGGCGAAGTCGGCACGGGCAAGACCACCTTGGTCCGCAGCCTGCTCCAGCAGCTGCCGGACTTTGCCGACGTGGCGGTGGTCCTCAATTCCCAGCTATCCCGTGTGGAGTTCCTGAGCTCCATCTGCGAGGAACTCCACGTCGAGCTGCCGGAGCAGCGCAACAGCATCAAGGCGCTGACCGACGCTCTCAACGCCTACCTCCTCAAAAATCACAGCCTGGGGCGGCGCACGATCCTGATCGTGGACGAGGCCCAGAACCTGCGGGTCGATGTTCTGGAGCAGGTCCGGCTGCTGACGAATCTGGAAACCGCCAAGCAGAAGCTGCTGCAGATTATCCTGATCGGCCAGCCGGAACTGCGGGAGCTCCTGGCCCGGAATGACATGCGGCAGCTGGCCCAGCGCATCACCAGCCGCTATCACCTGGAGCCGCTGACGCGGGACGAAACCGCTGCCTATATCGACCATCGCCTCAAGGTGGCGGGGGCCATCGGCCCGATCTTCTCCCCGGCGGCCAAGCGGGACCTGTTCCGCCTCTCCGGCGGCGTCCCCCGGATGATCAATGTGATTGCCGACCGGGCGCTGCTCGGCGCTTATACCCAGGAAGAGCGCGAGGTGACGCCCGAACTGGTCCGGGCAGCCGTCGCGGAAGTCTACGACCGGCCCCCGACCGGGTTCAGCGGCTGGCAACGGCCCTGGTGGGCTCACCCGGCGGGACTCCTGGGCCTCGGCGCGGCGGGCCTGCTGATTGTGCTGGCCTCCGGGTTCGCGGGTCTCCAGTGGTTCCGGATCAACCGGGACCCGGGCCCGGGAGCAGCGGTGGTTGCAGAGGACCAGGCCGGCAAAGTCTCAGTGCCGCTCGCGGCGCCGCTGGCCGTTCTGCTGGCCGTTCCGCTGGCCGTGCCTGACACGGGGACACCGGCGGTGCCGCTGGCGCCACTGCTGAAGGCGAACTTCGGCAAGACCGGCACGGACACGGCCTTCACCTCGCTGTTCCGGCTCTGGAACGTGGACTTGAGCAGCCAGACGAAACGGCCCTGCGTGCAGGCGGAGGAACGGGGTCTGTATTGCCTTTACCAGCGGGGCACGCTGGACCAGGTCCGCACCCTGGGCCTGCCGGCCATCCTTACCCTGCGCGACAGCAACAACGATCCGCAGCAGGTCGTGCTGGCCGGCCTCGGTCCGCAGACCGCCGTGCTCAATATCGGCGGCACCGAGTTCCGGGTAGCCAATAAGGAGCTTGAGCAACTGTGGTTTGGCGAGTCCCTGCTCCTGTGGCGCCCCGGCACCACCGCGGTCAAGTCGTTCCTGCCCGGCATGCGGGATCCGGACGTCCGGTGGCTGCGAGCCAGCCTCGCCCGCATTCAGGGGAAACCCGCCGAACCGATGGACTCGGATCTCTATGACGAAGCGCTGGCCGGCCGGGTTCGCGACTATCAGCGGGATCGCCGCCTCCCGGTGGACGGGATGGCCGGCCATGCCACTCAGGTGGCCATCAACTCGGACCTGGGGGACGGCGAGATGCCCCGCCTGGCCCTGGCCAACTGAACTCCCCTTTGCAGCGCTGACTGACCCGAGCACCCAAAGCACCATGTCCTTCATTCTCGATGCCTTACGCAAGAGCGATGCCGAGCGGCAGAGAACCGCCGCGCCGGGCCTCGCGGACGTGCGCTACGCCGGCCGTCGGGTTCGCCAGAGCGTCTGGGTCCCCATTCTCGCGGCCATCCTCGCTGCCAATGTGGTGCTTATGGGTGTCCAGTGGTTTGGGCGCGGTGGTGCAAAGCCGGAAACAGCGGCGTCGGCCCCCGCACCGTCAGGCCAGGCAGTGGCAGCGCCAGCCATGGCGACCGCGCCGGCTTCGCCGGAGGCCATCCGGCCTCTAGCGCGGGAAGCCGAGTTCGGTGAGCCACTGCTCGAGCCAGAAGCCGATCTTGAGTTCATGCCCGAAACTCCGCCCGGGGCCGTTGCCCCGGCCGTCCCCCAACTCCTGACTTCAGCACCAGCGGTCGCCCCCGTCGTGACGCCCACCAAGCCCTCGCGATTCGTGGTGAGCGAGGACCTGCCGACGGCAGAAGCGCTGATCGGCACCGGGGCCCTGAACATTCCGCTGCTCAATCTTGATCTCCACGTGTACAGCGAGAAACCGGGCAGCCGCTTCGTCGTCATCGGCTCCCGCAAGTACAAGGAAGGCGGCCAGCTCAGCGAAGGGCCTACCGTTGAACGCATTACGCCGGACGGCGTGGTCCTGGCCTATCAGGGCCGCCGTTTCACTGTGGCCCGCCGCTGAGCATGCGTCGCACCCCCCGCGTCGCTTACCTGGACGGCCGACGTTTCCAGCGGCTGCTGCTCGGCGGTATCGCCCGGCTTATCGGTGAGCGCGGCCACCTGGACCGGATCAACGTCTTCCCGGTGCCGGATGGCGACACCGGCACCAATCTGGCGCTGACCTTCACGGCGGTCGGGGAGCGCCTGTCCAACACCAGCACGCGGCACGCCGGCGAGCTGCTGGCAGCGGCTGCGGACGCCGCCCTCGACGGCGCGCGGGGCAACTCCGGTGCGATCTTCGCCCAGTACCTGCAGGGCCTGAGCGAGTCCCTGGCGGGTCACTATCGCGTCCGTCCCAATGAACTGGCCCTTGCCCTGGCCAGTGCGGAGAGCTGCGCGCGCAACTCCATCCAGAATCCGGCCGAAGGCACCGTGCTCACCGTGATGCGCGATATCGCCGCCGCGGTCGCGCCCGGGCAACTACCCGAGCATTCCGACTTTCTGACGCTCCTGACGTCGCTGCTGAAAAAGGCGCGGGAAGCGGTAGCTACGACCCGCCAGACCCTGGCTTCCATGCGCAACGCCGGGGTGGAGGACGCTGGCGCCCGCGGGTTGCTGGTCTTGCTCGAAGGCATGGCGGATGCCCTGGAACCCGGGCTGGCGCCCGCCGTGGCTGTTATCGAAGACGGCGACCCGTCGGCCCGCAGCTCCGCGGAGTTGAGCCACGACGGTCCGCCGGAACACCGCTACTGCACCGAATGTCTGGTAATCGGCAGCGCTGTGAACAGGGACGGACTGCGCGCCGAGCTGGCCCAGGTCGGCAGCAGTGTCGTGGTGGTCGGCAGCGCGACCAAGGCCCGACTGCACGTGCATGTCAATGACCCCGCGCAGGCCTTCACCATCGCCCGCCGCTACGGACGGGTGTCCGCGGAGAAGGCGGACGACATGCTCCGCCAGGAACGCTCGCTCCAGGCTGACGGTCGGCGCGTCGCCATCGTGTCCGACTCCGGCGCCGACCTGCCCGCCACCACCTGGGACGAGTTCGGGGTCCAGATGGTGCCTCTGCGGGTGACCTTTGGTAACGAAAGCCATCTCGACAAGGTCGGAATGACGGCGGCAGGTTTCTGGGCTGAGTTGGCCCGCAACCCCGTCCATCCCAAGACGTCCCAGCCACCGCCCGGGGATTTCCGCCGGGCCTTTGAACTGCTGTCGTCCCACTTCGAGCACGTCGTGGCCATCAGCCTCACGGCGCGGCTCAGCGGGACCTACCAGGCGGCCATGTCGGCGGCAGGCCGGGTGAGCAAACCGGATCAGCTGACGGTGGTGGACAGCAAGAACGCCTCCGTCGGCCAGGGGCTGATCGTGCTCTGCGCCGCCGAGAATGCGCAGGCCGGCAAGTCCGCCGCGGAAGTCATCGCGGCAGTGGAGCGGGCAGTGGCCCAAACCCGGACCTACGCCATCCTGCCCGACCTGAGCTACGCGGTCCGGGGCGGGCGCATTCCCAAACCCTGGCGCTGGCTGGCCCGGATGCTGCCGATCAGTTACATCCTGGGCACCGATCCTCAAAAAGGTGTGAGGGTGCGCGGCGTGCTGGGCCGGGGTGGTGACCGGGTGTCTGCCCTCATCAGGGTTGCCACCCAGGACCGGTTGTTGAAGTCCGGCGACACGCTGCTGCGCCTGGGAATCGCGCATTCCAACTCCCCCGGGGCGGCCGAGGCGCTGCGGACGGCGTGCTCTGCGGCGTTTCCGCAGTTGGAGTCGGTTCGGGTGGCGGACCTCGGGCCCGCTTACGGCGTGCACGGTGGACCGGGCACGCTGGTCCTCGCCGTCCAGGAATACCTGCCGCCCGGGCCGTAGGAGCGGCTTCAGCCGCGATTCCAATTTTCGATCGCGCCTGAAGGCGCTCCTACAGGGGGCTCCTACTCACGAATGCGGTAACCGCGATTCAGCATCAGGACACAGGTGCCGAACAGCGCGGCGACCGACAGCACCATCATGAGATACGCCGTCGCTATCGGCACGTCCGACACGCCCAGAATCCCGTAGCGGAACGCGTTGACCACGTACAGGATCGGGTTCAGGCGGGAGACCTGCTGGGCCAGTTCCGGCAACAGCGAGATGGAGTAGAAAACTCCGCCCAGGTAGGTCAGGGGCTGCAGGACGAACGACGGAATGATGGAGACGTCGTCAAAGTTCCTGGCCATGATCCCGTTGATCAGCCCGCCCAGCGAGAAGATCGAGGCGCACAGCAGGAACACCGAGACGGTGATCAGCGGGTGCACAAACGGCAGGGGCGTGAACAGCAATGCCACCACTGTCACCGCCAGCCCCACCGCGACGCCCCGCACGATGCCCCCTGCCATGTGACCGAGAAC
>JBBQJK010000163.1:0-5889 GCA_038325835.1 Gammaproteobacteria bacterium | reverse complement strand
CGACCGCCCACACCGAACAAGACCTGCGCACCCTCGCCGCTGCAACTGCTAAAGGTACCGGACCTTAGTTATTGGATTCTTTAGTTGTTGCCGGTGGCCGCCGCGCCGACGACCCGAAACGTCACCGTGGCCGTCGCACACAGCTGCTCCCGGTCTCCGGCGATGGTGACCACGTCCACGCTCGCGACGCCGACCGTGCCACCCACTTTCACGACGCTACCCTTCGCCACGAGCCGCTCGCCCTGGGCCGGCGCGAGGAAGTTCACGTGCAGGCTGATGGACACCACGGCACGCCCGGCCGGCAACGTCGTGGTCACCGCACCCCCCGCCGCAAGATCCGCCAGCCCGCTAATCACCCCGCCGTGGAAGTAACCCTTGAACTGGAGGAGGTCATCCCGCCGGCCGATCGACAAGTGCACCCGCCCCGGCTCTGCCAGGACCACCTCAATGCCGGCAGCGCCCGTCGCGCCGCCCGCCAGAGCAAGGACGCGGGCAGCGAGTTGGGCTGCAGTCTCGTGGTTGCTCACAATGCTTTCATGACTGGAGAAAATCTCGCTGGAAGAATGCCACTGACTATAGCCGCTACACCGCTGCCAACCCCAGCCAGCCCGCCAGCAGCAGGTTCGCGAGCGCAAGAGTCCCATCCACGACAAAAATGAACAACATGGGCCCCTGCAAGACGGGCCAGAACGACTCGCCTTGCCGACCACCGCGCAGTGCTATCGGCAGGTTGCACGCGAACTGACTACCGTGGGCCAAGCCGAAGATCAGGACCAGCATTGCTCTCTGCCCAGGCTCAGGAAACAGCGCCATGTTGAACAACAGCAGGACGGCTAGTACCGCAAACGCCAGGTTCATCCCGCCAAGGAACGGCAGGGACGCCGCCACCGTCCTGAACAGCGGTGCTTCCCGTGCAGACTTCGGGACCAGCACCTTCGCCGCCGTGTGCGGGGTGAGGCTGAAGTAGCGGAAGGCGGCACCAAACCAGAGGGCATTGAGGCTCAGGACCAGTGCGTACAGGGAATTCATCGGGTGTAAGAACCTGAGCGGCGGTCGATGCCCACTGAGAAGCGGAACTCCTGGTCCGCCGTGGCCAAGGGCTTCCCGTCCACCACCCGTGGCCGATAGCGCGCCTCCCGGAAGGCCTGCACCGTCGGCGTCGGCAGGCTGTCTCTGTCCAGCTCCTGATCCTTGATCCGCAGTCCGTCGACCAGGCCCTGCTCCGTAACCGTGAAGGCCAAAGTAATCTCCCCTCTGCTGTTGTGCGTCCCGCCCTTTACGCCACCGAAGGCCTCGACCGGGATGTTCACGTAGAGCGGCAAGGGCCGGGCGAAAATCTCGTTGGCGACATCAGTCCCCAGCCGGGGATCGAGTGCGATCATCTTCCAAGCCGCGGCGTAGTCCGCCCCGCTCGCTGCCAGGTGACCGAAGACGACGCTGTGATCGCCGCGACTGGCCAGAATCTGGGCCCGTTCAACCACGTCACCTGCGGTCGCGGCGGATGGCAGGGCGATGGCCCGCTCCAGGGCGGCCAGGGACTTCTCCGGGGAACTGTGGGCTACGAGGTAGGACATGCCGGTGGTCCACAGGGGATACGCCAGGCGCGGATCATTGGGGCCATAGGCCTTTTCCAGCAGGGCCACCGCGTCAGCCAGCAGCTCACGCTCCTTCACCAACTGGGACGAGGAGCGATACCAGCTGGCAGCGTCGTACAACCCCGCAACCCGGGCGGGTGCTTCCCGGCCCAGGGCCTGCTGCTCCGCCTTCAGCAGGTCCCCCGCGACGTCGTTGCCCAGCCGGAAATCGTTGGTCCCTCGGGCCACCGCCAGCATCAGTAAATAGGCTTGAGACTTCTGCTGGATGCTCACCGCCGGATTACCGTCGACGGCCTTGAGCGCCTGCGCGCACTGCCGTTGGGCGTCGGCGAAACGCCCGGATTGCAGATAGGTTTTGGCCAGCAAGAGGTCCCGGGAAAAGCCCTGCACCGGATCCGGCTGGGCACCGAGCAAGGCTGTTGCCCGAGCGATATAGCTCTGCTCATCGAGGGCCAGGATCTCCCGGGCAGTCCGGGCAGCTGTTGTCCAGTCACCCTGGGCAAAGGCGGCCTTGAAGGTGGTGACGAGCGCGTTGCGTGGACTGGCAGGCACTGCGGTCTCCGGCCAAGCCAGCGGTGGGGCCAGCAACAACAGACAGGTGAGTACAGTCCAGGCGAGTCGCGTCATGGGAATCCCCTTTTCTGCGCGGCAACTACCGGCGCCGCACCAGCCACCAGACGATGATGCCCAAGGCCCCCAGGGTCACCACCATCCCGTAAGCCAGAAACATCCCGGTGGAAAAGCCCAGCGCGATGCCCCGGGTGATGTTGAGCACCGCGTGCCACAGCACCGCCACAAAGATACTGCGGGTCCGCTCCCAGAGGAACGTCAGCCACACCGACGCCGCCAGTATCCCGAGCCCAAAGCCGAGAAACTGGGGCAGCCCGAACTCCGGCCGGCCCAGAAAGAACGGCAGGTGCCACAGCCACCACACCGGAAACAGCAGCAGCGTGGCCGGCAGGGTGCGAAACCGCGCCAGCATCTTCGGCAGCAGGTAGCCACGCCAGCCGGGCTCCTCGCCCAGGCCCTGCAGAAGCGCGGCGACCAGCACGAGGTCCAGCACGGCGTGCAGGGTGCCGAGCTGTCCAGTAGCCAGGGCGTCCAGCGAGGGGGGCGAGCCGGTCTGGACGGTGACCAGCACCGCGGCCAGCAAAAGAAAGGCCACGGGCGAGAGCAGCGTCAGGGCCAGCGCGCCGCGGCCCACGCGCCAGTGGGTCAGGTTCTGCCAGAACGCCGCAAGGCCCACGGCACCCTCGGTGCGCCGGATCACGACCCAGGCCGCGATGAAAGGGCCAAAGGCTCCCACGGCCTCCCAGGCGTCCGGCAGGCCAAGATCGGCCAGGCCCCGCTTCTGGAGCACAAGCGGCAGCATCGTGACCCAGGTCCACAGGTAGGCAAGGCCAATCCAGGCCAGAAGCGGTCGCTTCTCCATCGGTTGAGGCTAACCGGGAACGGGAACGGCGTCACGCTCCCGACACTGGCGCTCAAGATTCGGTCAAATCGCCCGATACAGCAGAGTACTTCTCCCGGAAAGGCCTTCATGGAAACTTTTGACCTGCTGGTTATCGGCAGCGGTCCTGGCGGCCAGCGCGCAGCGATCCAGGCGGCCAAGCTTGGCAAGCGGGCCGCCATCATCGAGCGCCGGGAGATCGTCGGTGGCGTCACCGCCCATACCGGCACGATCCCCAGCAAGACGCTGCGGGAAGCGGTGCTGTACCTCTGCGGCTGGCGGGAGAAAGGCATCTATGGACGCAGCCACCGGGTCAAGGCGGACATCACGGCCGAGGATCTGCTGGAGCGCCTGCACATCACGGTCCGCCACGAGATCGAGATCATCGAACACCAGCTCTCCCGCAACGGTGTGACTGTGCTCAAGGGACTCGCGACCTTCCTGGACGGCAACACGGTGCGCGTCACCAACATCGCCGGACATTCCGCCGAATACCGCGCCAACGCCATCGTGATCGCCACGGGCACGATTCCCCACCGCCCGGCCAATATTCCCTTCGATGACGAGACCATCATCGACAGCGATGGACTCCTGAACATCAAGAAGGTGCCCCGCTCCATGGTCGTGATCGGGGCCGGCGTCATTGGTGTGGAGTACGCCACGATTTTCAGCGCCCTCGACGCCCGGATCACCCTGGTGGATCCCCGCCATACCATTCTCGATTTTGTCGACTCTGACATCATCGACGAGTTCAAGCACGACCTGCAGTCCCGCGGCATACAACTCCGGCTTGGCGAGGAAGTGGAGCGTGTGGAGAAGCGCGCAGACGGCAGCGTCGTGACTTACCTGAAGAGCGGCAAGAAGATCCGCAGCGACCTGCTGATGGCCGCCTCCGGGCGCCTGGGCGCCACCGCAGACCTCGACCTGGGCCGGGCCGGCCTCAGCGCCGACGACCGGGGCCGCCTGAAGGTCCAGCCCACCTACCAGACTGACGTGCCTCACATCTACGCGGTCGGCGACGTCATCGGCTTTCCGGCGCTGGCTTCCACCTCGGCGGAACAGGGCCGGCTCGCCGCCTGCCACGCTTTCTCAGTGCATGAAGAGAGTGCCCCCGAGTTCTACCCCCTCGGCATCTATGCGGTCCCGGAGATCAGCATCGTCGGCAAGACCGAACAGCAACTGCGCAAGGATGGTGTGGCCTACGAGACCGGCGTGGCCCGCCTGCGCGAAACCGCCCGAGGCCAGATCCAGGGCGTGCAGGAGGGCATGCTGAAGCTGATCTTCGGCATCAAGGACCACAAGCTGCTGGGCGCCCACATCGTGGGCGAAGGGGCCACGGAGTTGATCCACATTGGCCAGGCGGTGCTGGCCCACGGCGGGACTCTCGAATACTTCGTCGGCGCCGTCTTCAACTACCCCACCTTCGCCGAGGCCTACAAGATCGCCGCCCTCGACGCCTGGAACCGCGTCCGCGTGTAGGAGCACCGACCGGCGTGACCGGCCACACCTCCTGGAAATGAGGCATGTCCCCATTCCATCCCCTATGATGGCGGCCGTTCCGCCTGCCAGGGAGTGTCGCGATGCGCCTGCTGAAACGCCTGCTTCTTGGTCTGGTCGGGGGCCTGCTGGCCCTGATCCTTCTTGGCCTGCTTGGCCTCTTCGTCGTCCAGCCCACGCTGACTACCCGGCTCGTCGGCCTCGCCTTTGGTGGTGAACAGGGACCGCACCAGACCATCGCCGGCGGCAACGTGCCACCGCTGGTGGTGGCCGCCGATGGCCAGCGGACGATTCCGGCCGAAGCGCTGAACGCGGCCGTAGCCTGGGGTGGGACGATGGAGTCCCACGCCCTGCTGGTCTGGCAGGGTGGTGCCCTGCAACTCGAGCACTACTACCCCGGCCATGACGCCGATTCCATCACGGCCACCCAGTCCATGCACAAGTCGGTGCTGGGCATGCTCGTCGGCATCGCCATCGAGCAGGGGCTGATCAAGTCCGTGGACGATACAGCGGCCACCTACATCACGGAATGGGCGGGGGACGAGCGCAGCAAGATCACCATCCGCCAGATGCTGCAGCAGGCGAGCGGCATCGATTTCCCCGGGTTCACGGGGCTCGTCCAGATGACCCTGGGTGGCGACGTGGCGCCTTTCACCTTCAGCCGGGGCAGCAGCGAGCCGGGCGGCAAGACTTTCGAGTACAACAACATCAATCCTGAAGTGCTGGGCATTCTCCTCCAGCGGGTCAGCGGCATGCCCTACAGCCAGTACCTGGAGCAGAACCTCTGGCAGTACGTCAGCGAGGCCAGCGGCAGTGTGCTGATCGACTCGGAAAAGCACGGCATCCCGATCACCTTTTGCTGTCTCGATGCCCCACCCCGCAGCTGGCTGCGCCTTGCCCTCCTGCACCTGACCGGTGGCCGCGTGGGCGAGCGACAGGTCGTGCCGGCGCCGTGGATGCGGGACATGATCACGCCCTCGCCGGCCAATTCCAATTACGGCTATTTCACCTGGCTCGGCACCACTTGGGAGAAGGTCCGCAAGTACAACTCGAAATCGGCGGCGGCCGCCTTCCACTCCGAGCCCTTTGAAGCGCCGGACATGGTCTACTTCGACGGCTTCGGCGGACAGCGGGTATACATCGTGCCGTCGAAGCAGCTCGTCATCGTGCACACGGGGCCGTTACGCCAGGACTGGGACGACGCCATCCTGCCCAACATCATCCTGCGAGCCCTGCAATAACCCGGTAGGAGCTCCGACCGGCGCGATCTGGTTGGAGCGCCATTATGGGCGATACATAAAGATCGCGCCGGAAGGGGCTCCGACAAGATAGCGCCGGGAGGCGCGC
>JBBQJK010000162.1:0-5900 GCA_038325835.1 Gammaproteobacteria bacterium | reverse complement strand
CCATCCCTTGAGCGCCGCCAAGGACACGCTTGCGTATCAGGACCTCTCACCGGACGACATACTGTCGTCGGTGGAGAGTCTCGGCTTCCACTGCGATGGCCGCCTGCTCACGCTCAACAGTTACGAGAACCGGGTCTATCGGGTGGGCATCGAGGATGGGCCACCGGTGGTCCCCAAGTTTTACCGGCCCGGCCGCTGGACCGATGCCGCGATCCAGGAAGAACACAACTTCACGCTCGAACTCGCCGCGGAGGAAATCCCGGTGGCGGCACCCTTCGACCGGGATGGCCAGACCTTGCATCACAAGGGTGCCTTCCGCTTCGCGGTTTATCCCTGCTTCGGCGGCCGTGCCCCGGAGCTGGACGACCTGCAACTGCTGCGGCAGCTCGGCCGCTTCGTGGCGCGCATACACCTCTGCGGGCAGCGTGCCGCCTTCAGCCACCGGCCGCGGCTTGATGTCCATACCTACGGCGAGAAGCCGATCCAGTTCCTGCTTGACGCCGGCCTGATCCCCGATGACATCCGCGCCGCCTATGACAGCGTCTGCGACGCTGCGCTCGACCGGGTGCAGCTCTGCTACGAGCGCGCCGGTGAACACCGGGAACTGCGCCTGCACGGCGACTTCCACCCGGGCAACGTGCTCGTGCTGGACAAGGTCCTGCACATCGTGGATTTCGACGACACCTGCACGGGACCCGCGGTGCAGGACCTGTGGATGTTCCTGTCCGGCGATCGCCACGAGCAGACGCCACAGCTGGCCGAGCTGCTGGCAGGCTATACCGAGTTTCGCCCCTTCGACGGCGCTGAACTGCACCTGATCGAAGCACTGCGCACGCTCCGCATCATGCACTACGCGGCCTGGCTCGCCCGGCGCTGGGCCGACCCGGCCTTTCAGATCGCCTTCCCCTGGTTTGGCGGCCGCCGTTACTGGGACGACCACGTCCTGGCGCTGCGGGAACAGATCGCGCTGATGGATGAAGGGCCGCTGCGCTGGGAGCCGGCATGAGCGCCGCCTTCAGCGCCGTCGGGGACGGAACCGAATTTGCCGGCGTGGGGGGCAGCGCCAAGCTGCTCCGGCACGTCGCGATCGTCACCCAGTGCGTCCCGGACCTGGATCCGGTCGTGGCGGCCTGGACCGGTTACCTCGCCTATCAGGTGGTTGAGCGCGGTGAACTTGGGCCTGAGCTCTGCTTAGCCTGGAACGCGCCCGCTGCTGCCGGCCAGCGCTACTGCACCTTGAAGCCCGAAAGCGGCCAGGACTCTTGTATACGCTTCGTCGAGACCGCCGATCCGGGCGGCTACGGCCCGCCCATGACCTTCGGCTGGAACGCCATGGAACTGCTGGTCCGGGACGTGGACGCCCTGGCCCAGCGTCTGCGCGGCTCGCCCTTCACCCTGCTGGGCGGCCCCGGCGATCTTTTCCCCCGGCCGCGGGCTCCCCGCGCCATGCAGGTGGTCGGACCCTCCGGTGAACTCATCTACTTCACCCGCATCCTGCCGGGCGGCAGCCGCTACGGACTGCACGGCGCCCGCTCACCGGTGGACCGGGTCTTCATCGTCACCGTGGGCGGCCCGTCGTCGGACGACATGCACGCGTTCTACGGCGGGACGCTCGGGCTGCGCATCATGGACCGCATGCCCTTTATCAATACGATCCTGGCCGATGGCTGCGCCGTGCCCCACGCCACGGTGTTTCCGACCTCGATTGCCCGGATACCCGGCCGCAGCTTCCTGGTGGAGATGGACGAATTCCCAGCCGCCGTGCTGTCCCGGCGACGGCGGGACGGGCACTTGCCACCCGGCATGGCCATGGTCAGTTTCCTGGTGCAAAACCTCGACGACGTGCCCGTGTCGCTGCGGGCTCTGCCGCGCACTGCCACCGGAATTCCCTACCGCGGGCGACGCGTCGCGATGATCGAAGGCAACGCCGGCGAGTGGCTGGAACTGATCGAGGGCGACCGCTTGCAAGAGCGCCTGTAGGAGCGCCTTCAGGCGCGATTCCCTAGTGATCGCGCCTAAAGGCGCTCCTACGGGCGCTCCTACAGGCGCTCCTTCCACGCCTGACGTGATGCCAGCCGCGGAATCTCAATCGCCGGGCACCGGTCCATGATCACGGTGAGCCCCGCTGCGCACCCGCGCTCTGCCGCGTCCGGATTGATCACCCCGAGTTGCATCCACACGACCTGCGCCCCGATCGCAATCGCCTCGTCCACCACCGGTCCGGCGTCGACCGAATTACGGAACACGTCCACCATGTCCACACGCTGACCGATGGACTGCAGATCCGGGTACACAATTTCACCCAGCAGCGTTTGTCCGGCCAGTGTCGGGTTCACGGGAAAACAACGGAAGCCGTGGGCCTGAAGGAAGCGCATGACGCCATAGGACGCACGGTGGGGTTTGCTGGAGGCACCGACCACGGCGATCGTCTTCACGCGACCGAGGGTGTCGGCAATGAGTTCGTCTTCCGAGTTCATGAATTCTCCTGTAGGGGCGCTTTGTAGGAGCGCCTGTAGGAGCGCCTTCAGGCGCGATCGTAGTAGTGATCGCGCCTAAAGGCGCTCCTACCAGGCGTTTCTGCCGCACCCGGTCACAACCAGGTACGCGTGAGTTTTTCCGAGTCGGCCCAGAGCCGCGCCGCCAGTTTGTCGTCTTCCATCACCTTCTCGGGCGTTGCCACTGCGCAGTCGGCAAAATAGCGCCCACTGATCTTTGCCGTGTCCGGGTGCGCGGCCACATAGCAGGTGGTCGCGGCGCCTTGGGGAGTGGTCTTGATGCGGGACCTGATCAACGGCCCGAGCAGCGGGGCGAGCAGCTGCTGCCAGGTGGGGATGTAGCGAATAATGTTGGTGATGATGAGGCCCGGGTGGACGGCATTGGCGGTGGTCCCGCTACCGGCCAGCCGCTTCGCGAGTTCCCGGGCAACGAGTGCGTTGGCCAGCTTGGACTGCCCGTAAAACACCCGCGGGTCGTAGCCCTTCTCACCGGTCAGGTTGTCGAAGGCGATGCCTTCCGGGGGCGCCCACTTGTGGGCGCTGCTGCTCACCATCACCACCCGGCCTGCGGGCGCGGCACGCACGGCGTCCAGCAGCCGGTGCACCAGCAGGAAATGGCTCAGGTGATTCACCACGTACTGCTTTTCCAGCCCCCGCACCAGCTCTAGCCTCGGCGGCGCCATGATCCCCGCGTTGCAGATCAGCATATCCAGGGGCACCCCCAGCTGGGTGACGCGCGCCGCGCACTCGGCCACGCCGTCAAAGTCCTCGAGTTCGCAGGCGAGAGGGGTCGCCCGGCCCGGGATCGACTCGCAGGCCGCCCGGGCCTTCTCCAGGGTGCGCCCGGTGACGAGCACGTGAGCCCCGCGCAAAGCCAGAACCCGGGCCGTTTCCAGGCCGATGCCCGACGTCGCCCCGGTAACCAGGGCGGTCTGGCCCTTCAGGTCGAGGCCGGTGGTGACCTCTTCAGCGGTGGTGGCTTTGTCAAACGGGTGCATCAGCGCCGGCCGAAGGGGTATGAGTCAGTCTAATGCGCGCCACGTTTTCGGAAGCCACCCCCGCACCCCATGTCCCTCGTTCGCCTTGATGACGTTTCGCTTGCCTACGGCGAGCAGAAGCTGCTGGTTCAGGTCGGGTTTGAAATAGACCCGGGCGAGCGCGTGTGCCTGATCGGCCGGAATGGCACCGGCAAGACCTCCCTGTTTCGCCTGATCACGGGCATCGTCCAGCCGGACAGCGGGCTGATCCAGTACCGCAGCGGCGTCGTGATGAGCACGCTCGACCAGGCCCTGCCGGAAAACGTGGAAGCCACGGTGCGGGAAGTGGTGGCTGAAGGTCTGGCGGACCTCAAGTCGCTGGTGACCGAGTACGAACGGCTCGCTCACCAGAACCTGGACAAGGCCGGCCTGAAGCGCCTCGACGACCTCCAGCACCGGATCGACGAGCTGGACGGCTGGAGCATCGATCAGCGGGTCGAACTCATGATGGCGGAAATGGCGCTGCCCCCGACCAGCCTATTGGTGAACTCTCGGGGGGCTGGCGCCGGCGGGTGGGTCTCGCGAAGGCCCTCATCAGCAAGCCGGACCTGCTGCTGCTCGACGAGCCGACCAACCACCTGGATATCGTCACCATCCAGTGGCTCGAAAACCGGATTCGTTCCTGGCAGGGAGCGGTGCTCTTCATTACCCACGACCGGGCCTTCCTCGACAAGCTCGCCACCCGCATCTGCGAGCTGGACCGTGGGCGGCTCCTGAGCTTCCCCGGCAGCTACGACGCGTACCTGGAGCGCAAGGAGAAGCTGCTCGAGGACGAGGCGACAGCCAACAAGCTCTTCGACAAGAAGCTGGATGACGAGGAAATCTGGATCCGCCAGGGCGTGAAGGCCCGGCGGCACCGCAATCAGAATCGTGTGCGGCGGCTGGAAGGCTTGCGCCAGGAGTACGCGGACCGCCTGACGCCGCTGAACCGGGCCCGGATCTCCATCGAAGCCGCCGACCAGTCCGGGCGCAAGGTGATCGAGGCCAGGCACGTCTCCCACGGGTTTCGCGGCGAGGAGCTGATCAAGGACTTCTCCTGCAAGATCATGCGGGGCGACCGCATCGGCCTGCTGGGTAACAACGGCGTCGGCAAGAGCACTCTGTTGCGCATCCTGCTGGGAGAAATCACGCCCCAGCACGGCATGATCAAGACCGGCACTGCCCTGGAGGTTGGCTACTTCGGCCAACTGCGGGAAAGCCTGGATCCCGAGAAGAGTGTGGCCTACATCGTCGGCAACGGCAGCGACTACGTAAAGATCAACGGCCACGAGCGGCATGTCATCGGCTATCTGCGGGGCTTCCTGTTTAGCGCCAAGCGGGCCATGACGCCGGTGAAATCCCTGTCCGGCGGCGAGCGTAACCGGGTGATCCTGGCGCGCCTGTTCACGAAGCCCACCAACTTCCTTATTCTCGACGAGCCGACGAACGATCTCGACGTGGAAACCCTCGAGGTGCTCGAGGACCGGCTGGACGAGTACAAAGGCACGCTGATCGTCGTCAGTCACGACCGGATGTTTCTCGACTCCGTCGTCACCAGCGTTTTCGCCTTCGAGCCCCGCGGCCGTATCGAACGCTATGTGGGGGGCTACAACGACTGGCTCCGCCAGGGTCGGCCCCTGGCGGAAACCGACAATCCCCATGCCGTGAAGGGCGGGGAGCCGCCGGCCTCGGCAGCCGAGAAGCGCAAGGAAGCCTCGCGCCAGGTTCGCAAACTGAGCTACAAGGATCAGCGGGAACTGGACTCTCTCGCGGTACGGATCGAAGGCCTGGAAGTCGAGATCAAGGCGCTGGAGCGGCAGACCGGCGCCAGGGGCTTCTACGACAAGGCCTGGCACGACACCGTGCCCGTGCTCGATGCGTTGCGCGCCAAGCAGGCCGAACACGAGCAGGTCTCGGCCCGCTGGCTGGAACTGGAAGAGATGAAGGATCGGGCGTAGGTGGCCGGCAGCCTGGTGGGCGGCGGGAGCTTCCTGCTGCTGCCGACCTTCTGCATGGGAGTCACCCTGCCCCTCCTCGCCCGCACGGTGTCTTATCGCCTGCTGGAGGTGCCTGGCTGGGCACCGCCTGGCACTGGCGCCAATCGTTGAAGTCCGCGGCCCTGCCAGCGTATTGATTATTCTATTTGTTCGTTTCTTGCGGCACGGCGCCGCGCGATGTTGTTTGCGCAAATGTCAGTGCCGCGTCTAGCGCATCCATGAACTGATTCACCTTGATCGGCTTGGTGATGTAGTTGAGGAAGCCTGCCTCCATGCCACTCCCGATATCGCGCGGCATCGCGTTGGCGCTGAGCGCGATGACGGGGATATGAGCCGTCGATGGGTCTTTGCGCAGGATTTGCATGGCTTCGATCCCGTTGATGCCGGGCAGG
>JBBQJK010000161.1:0-5927 GCA_038325835.1 Gammaproteobacteria bacterium | reverse complement strand
CAAGTTGCCAGATTGCAAACCCGGTGCCTCTCAGGTGGGGCCCACCGGCCACTTGCTGCAGCCGATGCCCCGCTTTTCGAGCACCAGCTTCCAGCCTTGGTTGGCCAACCCGGCCGCGACGAGCGTGTCGCGCCAGTCGGCACAAGCGCCGGCCAGGATTTCGTCGAACTTCATAAGGTCGCCCTTCGCCAACCAGAGGATCGCCGCGTGCACCCGGGGCGGCGGCGCGACGGCACCCATCGGGAGGCCGGTGTTCGCCAGCTTCGTGGTGACGTAGTCCCGATGTTCGGCGGCAAAGCTGCGGTCGATCTCCTTAAGAATGGAGGCCTCGAGCTGGTAGGCGGCGGGGAGATTGCGCACGCTCATGGGGGTAAACGTTTGCAGCAGTCGTTGAACCTGGTCATGCGCCACATACCTTGCCTGCAAGTGGCTCAGACGGGCCCGACGACCGGCGTCCAGGTGAGCACCCGCCGCGCCCGGCGGCCTTCGCCGGACTCGCCGTCGTGGCTCACCGGCTTCCCGGCGCGCAGGCCCTTGGGCGGCGCACGGAGCGTGTTCAGGTTGATCACCCCCTGGGCCCCCCGGCCCGACAGCAGCACGGCCGCCACGTAGGTGCCGCACTCCTTGCAGATGAGGAAGTCGGCCGTACGCAGCGCAAAGCGATAGCGGCGCAGGAACTCGGGGCGCTCGAAACGGAATTGCAGTTCGCCGGACGGGTCCGACGTGGAGCGGCTGCCGTGGCCGCGGCAGAATGAGCACTGGCAGAGCATGACTGGCCACCGGGGCGGCGGGAGTGTCGTGGCGTAGGTGAACTCGATGGCGCCACAGTGGCAGCCGCCCTCGAAAGACCGCCGCTCGGAGACGGGCGGCAGGACTTTGGAACCGGCGCGAGCCCCCCGCGGGCGGGCCCGCGCCCGGGTTGAGGCCGGGGCCGGCGTCTTCCTGGCGGCCTGCTTTTTCCGTTTCATGGGCCCGTTGTAACGCGGCGCGGCCATACTCGCAAACCCCGGGGTGGCAGTGGGCTCCCCAGGCCGCTCAGTTGGTGCACAAACCTCGTGACCGATCTCCTGCCCGTTAGCCGCACCCGCAAGGCCACCCTGCTGGCCGCCCTCTACCTCGCGCAGGGCCTGCCCTTCGGCTTCTTTACCCTGGCACTCCCCGTGCTCCTGCGGGATGCGGGCCTGTCGCTAAAGGCCATCAGTGCGCTGAGTCTGCTGTCGCTACCCTGGGCTTTCAAGTTCCTGTGGGCTCCCGTGCTCGACCACCGGGGCACGCGGCGCGGCTGGCTGCTGGCCCTGCAGTTCGCGTCGCTTGCCGCCGCGCTGCTCCTGACGCAGGTTGATCTGGCCAGCAACTACCTCCTATTGTTCACCGCCGCGTTCCTGTTCAATCTCATCGCCGCGTCCCAGGATGTGGTCACCGATGGCCTCGCCGTCCGGTTGCTGGATGCCCGGGAGCGGGGTCTCGGCAACGGGGTCCAGGTCGGAGCGTATCGGCTCGGGATGATCCTGGGCGGGGGGCTGCTGCTGTGGCTGTATGCCCGCACCAGCTGGAGCGCCACCTTCCTCTGCATGGCGGGGCTCCTCGCCCTCACGATCGTGCCGGTCATCCGGATGCGGGAGCCGCCCCCCGCCGCCGACGTGCCACACATCGCCACCCCGCAGCTTGCCCTTGCCTGGGTCCAGCGCGCCCTGCAGCCCGGTATGCTCGCGGTTGCCGGCCTGATTTTCTGTTATCGCTTTGGGGATCAGATGGTCACATCCCTCCTCGGGCCGTTCCTGGTTGACCAGGGTCTGAGCCTGACCACGATTGCCTTGATGAAAGGCGCCGTGGGCTCGACGACCAGCTTCATCGGTGCCCTGTTCGGCGGCTGGTTCGTGTTCGCGGCAGGCCGGCGGCGAGCCCTGCTCGCCAGCGGCCTGGCGCAGGCGGCCTGCTTCTCACTGTACATCGCCGCCGCCTTCGGCGCCGGTGGCGTGGGACTGCTCTGGACGGCCACGGTGCTGGAGGGTGTGATCGGCACGATGGCCACGGTGGCGCTCTTCACGCTGATGATGGATGCCGCTGAGCCGGAGCACGCGGGCACTGACTACACGTTACTCGCGAGTGTTGTCGTGCTGGTGAGCACACTGGCCAGTTTCACGGCAGCGCTTCTTGCGGACGAACTGGGCTACGGGCCCACCTTCGTCATCGGCGCGGTCGCTGCGGTGCTGGGTTGCCTGTATCTCGTCTGGCGGCTTGACCGGCGGGCGCCGCCGGGACGCGTGGCCGAGGCCTGGAGATTGCAACCGCGCACTCGAGAGGTCTCGTTACAATCCCTGCCATGAGCAATGAACTGTGCATCCTCTTCGCCTATCACCGCTGCGATGAACTCACGCTGGGACACTACGAGGCGCTCCGGAAATCGAACGCGGCCCATCAGATCATTCCCATCACGGATGACGTCCCCGAGTACCTGCCGGGCTCGGTGGACGTAAAGTCATTTCCCGATCCGTGGCCAGCTACAGGGCCGCGACGCCGCTGCGACACCATGCTGTACCGCTGGTTCCTGCACCGGACTGTCACGGCGAAGCGCTACCTTTTGCTGGAGTACGACTGTCTCTGCACCGTGGATGCCGCCGACGCCTACCGCGAGGTCTGGGATGCAGACGTGGCGGCGAGAAATGCCTGGCTGCCTGGGC
Source organism: Gammaproteobacteria bacterium (assembly GCA_038325835.1). Classification (GTDB taxonomy): domain Bacteria; phylum Pseudomonadota; class Gammaproteobacteria; order Steroidobacterales; genus SHZI01. The sequence goes on along the minus strand of JBBQJK010000161.1, from coordinate 3,246 downwards.
AAGGCAGAGACACCGTTGGCGGGAAGGACATCGCGCGGGAGTGGTACCACTTTCGCGATATCGCCCTGCTGCCGACCGAGGATCAGCCCTTCGCAGCGGCGCTGACCCCCGTCGCGGGCATGCTGTTTGCCCATCACGGGCTGCAGGGCATCGTGGATCACGTGACGACCAACGACGTCTACTGCGAGCTGCGCCTGGGCACCGCCGCTCGCAAGGCGGGCCTTAAGCCCATGGAGTTTCCCGAGTCGCTCCGCCGGACGATCCGGTGGGACCCTCACCCGGCGGTCCCTGCCGAACCCGGCATCTATCACGCAATCAAGTCGCTGGCCTGAGCCCCACGCCGGGGTAGCATGCGACGCATGAGACGCCTGCTGATTTCCCTGCTGGTCATCCTGATTGGCGCCGTCACCCTGTGGCAGCGTCAGGCAGAGACCCGGCCGCCGGTCCCCGTCGAAGCCCGGGAGACTCTGGAGCTGATCGCACGGGGCGGACCTTTTCCCTACCGCAAAGACGGCAGCGAGTTTCGGAACCGGGAACAGAATCTCCCGGCGGCACCCCGGGGCTACTACCGGGAGTACACCGTGCCAACCCCTGGCTCCCCCGACCGGGGGGCGCGCCGGATAGTCACCGGCGGCACGCCGCCGTCAGTCTGGTACTACACCGACGACCACTACCGCAGCTTCCGGGCCGTAAGTCCGGGGGACAACTGATCCCGATGAAGCGCGAGGAACTGACGGAGACCCTGCCGCAGGCCGACCAGGCCGGCGTGTTCAGCCTGCCGGCCCACGATATCCCCGACCTCGTGGACGTGGCGGCAGGACGCGGGTTCGGGGTGTTCCGGGTCAGCCTCGCCGGGTGCACCGAAAGTGGCGAAGTCCTGGCCCGCCTCGGCCAACAACTGCAGTTCCCCGCGTGGTTCGGCCAGAACTGGGATGCACTCTCAGACTGCCTGACCGACTTCAGCTGGCGCGAAGCCGGAGGCTACGTGCTGATCTTCGAACAGCTGGGGGATTTTCGGGCGGCGGGGGACGACGACTTCGACACGCTCATCGAGATCCTGAGCGACGCATCGGCCAGCTGGAGTGTTCTCGGGATTCCGTTCTGGGCGTTTCTGGTGCTCGAAGCCTGAATCAGAACCAGCGGGCCAGAACCCGGCGGGTCTGGTCCTTGACGGGGCCATCGATGTAGCGGGCAATCGTGGCCACGGCGAGGGCCAGCACGCCAAGATCGTCGGTGTAGCCGGCGAGGGGCGCCACGTCCGGGATCGCGTCCAGCGGCACTATGAAGTAGGCGAGGGCTCCATAGACAGCGACCTTCGCCCAGCGCGGCGTCTCGGGGCGCTGGGCCGCAAAGTACAACCAGAGGGCTTTCTCAACGACTTCCCGTCCCGCCGCCAGGGCAGCCCGGGCGAGCTTGGCGCGGAAGCGCGGCCCGGAATAGCGCTGTCCGGCCTTCTGGTAGATGACTGGCAAGTCAGTTCGCAACATGCCTAGATCGGTGCGTTGCGGCCTGGCACGACCTTCGGCGCGTCACCACCGGGGGTCCAGATCTGGCGTGGGGCGTAACCCTCGCTGCGCATGAAGTGCTCCGTGTAGACGATGCGGTCCGGATCGATCCGCAGCAGCTGGCCCCGGGGCGGCTGCGCGTTGATCTTGCCCAGTTCGAAGCTGGACGAGACCCACTTGAAGACCTTCATGCCGTGCTCCCATTCCGGAGTGTCCACGTCAAGCAGCGTGCCCTTGCCGAAGAACTGTGCCCCCATGACGCAGGCCCAACCGGCCATGGGGTTGGCAATAGCAAAGCTCAGCCGGGGGTCCCGGCGCAGCGCATGGACCTTGGGACTGTTCGGCTGCGGGAAGATGTAGAGGGCAAAGCCGTCGTTGTAGAACTCAACGGGGCTGACAATCGGGGAGCCATCCTTCCGCACCGTGCCCAGGTAGCCAATATTGGTGAGAGTCATCACCCGTTCGATGCGGCTTTCCAGCAGCTTCTTCGGCATAACCTGGGTGGGCCAGGGCTCTTGCTCGAGCCACTTGTGCGCAATGCTCACGGGAACTTCTCCTGATAGTGGGTGAATAGGTTGGTGCAGTCTAGCGCTGGCGGCGCTCCCGGGCTGCCTGCAGGGCGGACTCCTCCTCCCGATGGACAGTGGCCCAGAGAGGTCGGGCGAGCAATGCCGCGAGGTAGCGCGCCAGCCGGGGCCAGCGCTCGGCATCCATGGCCCCGGCGCCCTGGCAATAGGTGATCAGCTGGGCGCCCAGGGCCACGTCGGCTACCGAAAGTGTGTCGCCGACGGCCGGGCCGCTGGCCGGCAGCTCCTTTTCCAGGTAATCGAAGGCCTCATCCCGGGGGCCGATGGCAGCAGCCAGGACCGCTGTATCGGCGGGCTTACCCTGGAACACCGGCTTCACCACGTACTCGGAGAAGAACGTGAGGGTGGCTTCCCGGAGGCGGGTGTCGGCGTACTCCTCCAGCCAGAGCGCCCGGGCCAGTTGCGGGGCGCCGGCCGGGTACAGGGGCCGATCTGGATACGCCCGCTCCAGGTAGGCAATGATCACGGAGGAATCCGGAATCGCAACGCCCTGATCCTCGAGCACCGGAATCTTGCCGAGCGGGTGCAGGGCCTTCACCTTCGGCGAGCCCATGGGGGCGATTTCCAGCCGGTGCGGCAGCTCCTTTTCGAGGAGGGCAAGACGCACCTTACGGGTGAAGGTCGAGAGGTTGATGCCGTAGAGAATGAGCATGCGCAGACAGATTAGCGCAGGTCGCGCAATGCCGTGGGCAAAAGGCCGGGATTCAGCGCCAAGCCCACCAGGACGATCACCAGGGCGAGCACGGCCAGCAGGATCGGCACGCACAGCAGGTAGGTCAGCGCGGAGGTCGGCGCGTAGCGTTCCGTCCCGGCAGCGGGGAATGTGCTCACCACCACGGTGCCGGCCAGCTTGTCGTGCCAGCCCTGCTTCCGGGAATCACCGGCGACCCAGACCAGCCCGAGCAACAGGGGCACCGTCGAGACGTAGTAGCCCAGATAACGCAAGACCAGTTGCCGGGTGCTCGGCTTGCCGCCCGACAGGGCATCAACAATTTCGGCTGACATGAACAGCTTGCCCGGCGTCGCATACCGGTACTTCCATAAAACAAGTATCGCTCCAGCCGGGAGCTCGTAGCTCTCCAGGAGCTCCCAGCGGCTCGGCAGCCCCGCGCGGGTTCCTCCGGGCTCACCACCGGAGAACAGCTGCCGGAGGG
>JBBQJK010000160.1:0-5933 GCA_038325835.1 Gammaproteobacteria bacterium | reverse complement strand
GCTGACTCGCGCCGATCATCAGCGTATCCAGGCGGTGACCCGGTCCGGCGTTCCCCAGCTGGACCCGGCGGTGGGCGACTTTGTCCGGGGTCTCGAGTTTCCCCGTTACTTTCTCGACTTCGAGACCATCGGGCCGGCCGTGCCGCTGTTTGCGGGTACGCGACCTTACGAGGCGCTGCCTTTCCAGTTCTCCTGTCACCTCGTTGCTGCCGATGGCCGGACCGAACACCGGCGCTTTCTGAACCTGAGCGGCGCAGACCCGAGCCGGGGCTGTGCTGAGGCCCTCCTGGCGGCGCTGGACGAGGCGGGGCCCGTTCTGGTTTACACGGGCTATGAGCAACGGGTGATCGCAGCCCTCGCGGTGCGCTTTCCCGATCTGAGTCTACGGCTGGGGCTCGTCGGAGCCCGGGTGGTCGACCTCCATCCCGTGACCCGCCGGCACTTCTATCACCCCGCCATGCAGGGCTCCTGGTCGCTGAAGAGGATCCTGCCCGTGCTCGCGCCGGACCTCAGCTATGGCGCCGGCGAGCTGCAGGACGGCAACGCGGCAAGCGCGGCCTGGTTCGAGGCCCGGCGGCCGGAGACGACGGCCGAACGGCGGGCCGTCCTCGCGGCGGAATTGACCCGCTACTGCGCCCTCGATACCGAGGGCCTGCTCCGGCTCAGCCGCTATCTCTGCGCGGAAGCTCCCGCGTAAGAGCGCCCTGTAGGAGCGCACTGTAGGAGCGCCTTCAGGCGCGATCACGGCGTATCGCGCCTAAAGGCGCTCCTACAGGGCGCTCCTACCCGCGACCTTTTGCTCACGGGTATCATCTGCGGGATGGAAATGCGTAGTCTCGGCAAAACCGGCGAATCCGTCTCCGCTCTGGGCCTCGGCTGCATGGGCATGGTGGGCTGGTATGGCGCGCGGGATGACAAGGAAGCGGCCGCCACACTGAACCGCGCGCTGGATTTGGGCATCAATCATCTCGACACCGCAGCCGTCTATCAGGACGGGGCCAGCGAACGCTTTGTCGGCGAGTGCATCCGGAAACGTCGTCAGGAAGTGTTCCTGGCCACGAAGTGCGGGCTGGCGCGCACGCAGAGCGGCGCCATCGGTGCGGACAACCACCCCCGGACTATTCGCGCCTCCTGCGATGCCAGCCTCCAGCGCCTCGGCGTGGACCACATCGATCTCTTGTATCTGCATCGCATCGACCCCGCGGTGCCGATCACCGAGTCCATGGGCGCCATGGGTGATCTGGTTACTGCTGGCAAGATCCGTTACATCGGCTTGTCCGAGGCTGCACCGGCCACTCTGCGCCGCGCCCATGCGCTGCATCCGGTAGCGGCCCTGCAGAGTGAGCTCTCGCCCTGGACGCGCAGTGCGTGCCGCCCTTCCCTCGAGGTGTGCCGGGAGCTCGGTATCGGCTTCGTCGCCTATAGCCCGCTCGGCCGCGGTTTTCTGACAGGCGCCATCGGGAGTGCCGCCGAGCTGGCTGCGGACGACACGCGGCGCCTGTTTCCCCGTTTCCAGCCCGACAACCTCGACCGCAACCTGGTGGTCGCGCAGCGCCTGAAGGAACTCGCCCGGAGAGTGGGCTGCACGCCGGCCCAGCTGTCCCTGGCCTGGGTGCTTGCCCAGTGGGAGGGAGTTCTGCCCATACCCGGGACGAAGAAGCGCCGTTACCTGGACGAGAACGCCGCAGCCACAGACATCCGCTTGTCGCCGGAGCAGCTCGCCGCCATCGAACGGGAAGTTCCCGAAGACCTGGTCCAGGGCGAGCGGTATCCGGACAGCATGCTCGGTACCCTGAATGTCTAGGGCCCCGGGGTATTCTCTCTTCCTGCTCGCCGGCTGGTTTGCGCTGGCGCTGGTCCTCGGCGGTTGCGCGTTGACCAAGCGCCACCTCGAGCCGCCGACCGCAACCCTGAAGGGCGTGACGCCCGAGGCCCTCGGCCGGGACGGGCAGGTCTTCCGTTGCAGGCTGCTGCTGGAGAACCCCAACACCGAGGATCTGAAGGTCGTTGGGGGTCGGGTCACGCTGGAACTGGCCGGCCTGAAGGCAGCGTCTGCCACGCCGCTGGAGAACTTCGTGCTGCCAGGCCTGGCATCCAAAGAGGTGGATATGCGGGTTACGATGGATCTGCTGTCCGGGCTGTCCGGCGCGCTCCGCCTGTTGTCCTCCGGCAAGACAGAACTGGATTACACCTTAAAGGGCTACGTCGATCTGGACGTGACGGCGCTGGGTCGCCTGCCATTCAAGTCGACCGGCAAGGTGACGCTCGATAACCTGCTGCGACAGGTGCCCGGACTCTTGAGTCCGGCGCCGGCTTCCCCGGCAGATGGCTGATCTGAACTCAGGAGGTAGAGGTACATTATGACCACGTTGCGTGAAAAGGTTGCCGGTGAGCGGCGCCGGCTCAAGTCCGTCCGGGAAACACTCACCGTTGCCGTGGCCCGAAAATCCGGGGGCGACAGCGCGTTTGCCCCGTTTTACGTGGCGATCGGTGACTACATTGAAACCGCCATGGGCAGGTTGCACGCCCAGGACGTAAAGATGGGCAACATGATTCGTGACAAGCTCGGCACGCTCGATGCCCCGTCGGAGCAGGCCCTGCGGGAGCTGGATGAGCGGCTGGCCGGCAATCAGGATCACCTCCGGGCCCTGACGACGGCCAGGAAAGTCCTGGTGTCTGCCCCGGACGCCGCTGCCCTGGAGCGCTTCGAGACTGTGGGTGCGGCCTACACCCAGTACATCGTTGCCAGCATGGGCCATCACGGCGGTACCACGGATCTCGCGGGCCGGCTGTTCAGCCAGGAAGACTGGGAGCACATGGCCGGGATCAGCGAAGAGGACACCCGCACGGAACAGCGGCTGTATGCGCTGGTCTTCGCTGCCCTGCCTGCCGCTCTTAATGACCTGCGGCCAGCGAGCTGAGACCACCCTGATGCGCTCGAAGCCGCGCCTTCTGCGTGGCCACTGGGTCTCTCTACTGGTGGCCACCGGGTTAGCGGCCAGTGGCCCGTGCCTGGCGAAAACCCTGTTCGCCGACTCCGTCGTCGTCACGGAGGCCCTCGATGATGATCTTTACGCTGCAGGGGGTGAAGTGCGGATCGAGGGCGCCATTGCGGGTGCTGCAATGCTGGCCGCAGGCAGTGCGGAGGTCTCTGGCGACGTCGAGGGCGATGTGACGCTGCTCGGCGGCCGGATCGACCTGGGCGGCGGTGTGGGCGACGACCTCCGTGCTGCGGGCGGCAATGTGCAGTTCACGGGCTTCGTCACGGACGAGGCGGTCATTGCTGGCGGCACGGTCACTGTGGGACCCGAAAGCGCGATTGGCGGTCGAACCTGGATAGCGGCCGGGACCGCAGACCTGGCGGGTCAAATGGGGTCTGACCTGCGGGTGCTCGGGGGCACCGTTGTCATTTCCGGTCAGGTGGCCGGCAACGTGGAAATCACGGCGCGGGAAATCCGCCTGGAACCGGGCGCGGTCATTGGCGGCGATCTCATCTGGCGCAGCAGTCAGCCACCGACGATCGCCGAGGACGCACAGATTCTGGGCGAGGTCAGGGCCGCCGGCGGCCCGGTAGTGGAGAACCTCGTCGACGGGTCGGCGGAGCGCGTTGCCGGCGGGTGGGCCCTGGGCATTGCCGTGGCCGCTGCGGCGCTGGTGCTGCTCTGGTTCGCGCCGCAACTGGTAACCCGCACCGCCGGGGTTTTTAAGGCGGCGCCCGGCCGTACCCTTCTGCTGGGCGCGGCGTCCCTTGTACTGACCCCGCTCATCGCGTTCGTCCTGTTCGTGACAGTGCTCGGCTGGCTACTGGGACTGATTGTGTTTGCCGGCTATGTGTTTGGCGTTCTGCTCGCCGGGCTCCTGGGTCTCCTGATCGTCGTGCAGTCGCTGCGGGGCAGGTTTGGAGCCGCATCCGGCGGGTGGCTCACCGTCGTCCTGCTGCTGCTCGTCGTGGGCGCTCTGCTGCTGGCCAGGGACGTGCCGGTGCTGGGCGCTGCGGCGCCCGCGCTGCTGATTCTCGCGGGTTTCGGCGCACTCACCGCGCTAGTGACAGGACGGTCGGCGACGAGGCTGCCTGCAGCACCCGGTCGCCCACAAAGGGATTAGTCGCCCGTTCCTGCCCGAAGGGGGACGTGGGTCCGCGACCCGGCACGAAGGTGACGTCGTTGGCCAGCGGCCAGAGGTTGCTGGTGATCGAGCGGACCAGAGTGGCGTGATCGCCCCGCGGAAAATCGGTCCGGCCGGTTGACCCCGCAAACAGCACATCGCCAACGAAGCCCAGCCGCTCGGCCAGGGCCTGGGTCGCGCCGGCATGATCGATATGGGCGTGGGTGAGGAGGATCTTGGTGAGACGCACGCCGCTGTCGGGGAGAGTCATGGTGTGATCATGCTGGGGTACACTCCGGCAGGTCAACGAGCGAACCGCGTCTCACTTCGGACTCAAGCGGTTGCCAGCGCAGGTCGATAACGTGACGCGGGGCTATAACTTGGCCCGAATTGAACGTGCGTGGGGCCAGCCGGTCGCCGCCAACTTGGGGAGTCGCAATGCAACTCGGAATGATCGGTCTCGGCCGGATGGGCGCCAACATGGTGCGCCGCCTGATGCAGCACGGCCATGAGTGTGTGGTCTTTGACGCCAACGCCGATGCGGTGGCTGAACTGAACTCTGCCGGAGCGAAGGGCACATCCTCCATCGAGGAGTTCATCAAGCACCTCAAGGTGCCAAGAGCAGTGTGGATCATGCTCCCAGTGCCGGTGGTGGAGGGCGTGGTGAAGACTGTCGCCGCTCACCTGCAGAAGGGTGACATCCTGATCGATGGGGGCAATTCACCCTTTGAAAATGCCATCCGCCGGGCGGGTGAACTCAGGCCGAAGGGGATCCACTATGTCGACGTCGGGACTAGCGGCGGCGTCTGGGGGCTGGAACGCGGGTACTGCCTGATGATCGGTGGGGCGCCCGAAGCCGTGCAGCATCTGGAGCCCATCTTTCGCGACCTGGCGCCGGGCAAGGGCGACATCGAGCCGGTCGCCGGTCGCGATGCGAACGATCCGGCGTCGAAGGGTTACCTGCACTGCGGCCCGCCGGGTGCAGGCCACTTCGTCAAGATGGTTCACAACGGCATTGAGTACGGAATGATGGCGGCCTACGCGGAGGGCTTTAACCTGCTTCGTCACGCCGGCGCTGGCCTGCTGGAGGGGCCCGCAGCCCCCGACTCGCCAGAACGCTACCAGTACAACTTCGATCTGGGGGCTGTCGCCGAGCTGTGGCGGCGGGGCAGCGTCGTGACCTCCTGGCTGCTCGACCTGACGGCTATCTCGCTGGCTGACGATCCGCAGCTGAAGGGCTTCCAGGGGCGGGTGTCGGATTCCGGCGAGGGCCGCTGGACCCTGAAGGCAGCCATCGACACGTCAGTGCCGGTGCCTGTGCTCTCCGCTGCTCTCTACTCCCGGTTCGAATCCCGGGGCGAAGCGGAATTCGCCAATCGCCTGCTGTCTGCGATGCGCTTCCAGTTCGGTGGTCACCGGGAAACGGGCCAGTCATGACGGAACGGTCCGATGCCGTCGTTCTGCTCGGCGCCACCGGCGATCTGGCCCACCGCAAGATCTATCCCGCGCTCAAGGCCATGGTGAAGCGGGGTACCCTGGATGCGCCTGTCATTGGTGTCGCTCGTTCCGGGTGGAAGCTGGAGCAGTTCCAGGAGCGCGTGCGGGACAGTCTCGACAAGCGCACCAAGGACGCGACGTCGCCCCCGGCGGAGAAGCTGATCTCGCTGCTGGCTTACGTGGACGGCGACTACCAGGCGCCGGAGACTTTTGCGCGCCTCAAGGAAGCGCTCAAGGACGCGAAGGCGCCGCTGTTCTACCTGGCGATACCGCCGAGCCTGTTCGGCCCCGTCGTCAAGCTGCTGGGGGAGTCCGGCTGCGCGAAGAATGCG
>JBBQJK010000159.1:0-5935 GCA_038325835.1 Gammaproteobacteria bacterium | reverse complement strand
GGCGGAGCCCACCACCATGCCGGCAATGATCATGGCGGCGTTGTTGAGCACGAAGCCCTCGAAGGCGACCGCGAGACCGGTGAGCGCGTTGTAGAGCGAAATCACCACGGGCATATCGGCGCCGCCGATCGGCAGCGTCATCGTGACCCCGAGCACCAGGGCCAGCCCGAAAAACAGGGTGACCATGCCCGGCACCGGGCCCGCGGCAGCCAGCACCAGGGAAGCGCCGACCAGCACCGAAGCCAGGAGCAGCGCCAGGTTGACGACGTTCTGCCCGCGGAACCGGAACGAGCGCTTGATCAGGTCCTGCAGTTTGCCGAAGGCGATCAGGCTGCCGGAGAAAGACACGGCTCCAATCAGGCCGCCGAGCACGGCCAACGCCAGGACCACTGTGGAATGCGCTTCACCCTTGAAGAGCTCGACGGCCGCGATGGCCGCCGCCGCGCCGCCGCCCATGCCGTTGTAGAGCGCGATCATCTGGGGCATGTTGGTCATGGCCACGCGCTTGCCGGTGATCCAGGCCACGCCACCGCCGAGAGCAATAGCGACCAGGATCAGTACGACGTTGCCCATGTCCGGGGTAAAGAAGGTCGCGATGGTTGCCACCACCATGCCCGCACCCGCCCAGGCGATGCCGCCCCGCGCGGTCACCGGAGAGCTCATCCGCTTCAGGCCGGTGATGAACAGGAACGCGGCGAGCAGGTAGCTCACCGAAACCAGCGTTGCCGCTATCCCGCTGCCCATCAGTGCTTCTTCCCGCCCGAAGACTTGCTGGACTTGAACATTTCCAGCATCCGCTCGGTCACGACGTAACCGCCCACCGCATTGCCTGCGCCCAGTGCAACCCCCAGGAAGCCGATGACCAGTTCCAGCGTCGTATCCGCCCGGCCCAGGGCCACCATCGCGCCGACCAGCACGATGCCGTGCACGAAGTTGGAGCCCGACATCAGCGGCGTGTGCAGGATGGTCGGCACCCGGCCAATCACCTCGTAGCCCGTGAAGGCGGCGAGCATGAAAATGTACAGTGCGATGAAGCCGTCGATCATGGTCTGGCTCGCCTCAGGTGAAGGCCTTGCGGGTAGGCTCGTGGCGGATGGTTCCGGCGTGGGTCAGGACGGCCCCGGCGAAGACCTCATCCGTCCAGTCGATGGCCAGCTCGCCCTCTTTGGTCAGGGCTGGAGCGAGGAAATTGAAAAGGTTGCGGGCATACATCTCGCTGGCGTGGCGCGGCACCGTAGCGGCGAGGTTGACCGGCCCCAAGATGGTGACCCCGCGGTGCACGACGGTCTCTCCAGCCCGGGTCAGCTCGCAGTTGCCGCCACTTTCAGCACCCAGATCGACAATCACGGCCCCAGGCCGCATACGCTCCACGGTCGCCCGGTCGATAAGTCGCGGGGCTGGCCGGCCAGGCACCGCCGCGGTGGTGATCACCAGGTCCGCTTTTGCGACGCGGTCGTTCACCACGGCTTGCTGCTTCTGCCGCTCTTCGGGGCTCAGTTCCCGGGCATAGCCTCCGGCGCCATCGGCGGTCACACCGGTGTCGACAAACTTCGCGCCGAGGGACTCCACCTGCTCCTTCGTGGCCGCGCGCACGTCGAAGGCCTCGACCACCGCGCCAAGCCGGCGAGCCGTGGCGATGGCCTGCAGGCCAGCCACGCCGGCGCCCATGATGAGTGCCTGGGAGGGCCGGATCGTGCCGGCAGCGGTCGTGAGCATGGGCAGAAACTTGTCCAGCGCCCCGGCGCCAATCAGGACCGCCTTGTAGCCCGCCACGGCCGCCTGGGAGGAGAGGGCATCCATGGACTGGGCCCGGGAAATCCGCGGCACCAGTTCCATGGCAAAGCTGGTGATGTTGCGCTCACAGAAAACGCGAATCAGGTCTTTCTGCAGGTGGGGCTGGAGGTAGCCGATCACGACCGAGCCGGGCTTCAGCGCCGCGGCTTCGGCCAGGGTTGGCGGCTGCACACGCAGCAGCACACCGGCCTCGGCAAGCACAGCCCCCGCATCGGCGAGGATGGACGCGTGGGCCTCAAAGTCCGTGTCGGCGAAGCGGGCCTCGCTAGCGGCACCGGCTTCGATCACCAGGCGTGCCTTGGCCGTGGCGAGCTTTTTCGCCACTTCGGGCACGATGGCAACCCGGGCCTCACCCGGCGCAGTTTCCCTGATCACGCCAATGGTGACTGGCATGAGCGTCGTCACTCCTCTATATCTGGAGCGGGCCACCGGTCAGCGTCCCGCATAAGGCGCAGGATCATGACAGAAGGAGTGTGACCGGGGAAATTTGATTTTTGGGGCGGAACACGCAATATTTGGCCATAGGGGCCGGCCCTGAGCATGTTGTACCTCCACGACGAAGTCAGCGATTTCTCCCAGCAGGTCCTCCGGACGGACGTGGCTGGCATGCCCCTTGAGTGGATCGACTACCGGGACGCTGTCCGCCTCTACTACCTCGGGCAGGTGGCCTACACCTGCGGGTCGCCCCTCTTTCGAATCCACGGGGGCTTCAGTGCCCTGAGCCAGCAGCAGAGCTGCATCGAGGTGAACTCCATCGTCGCCACGGTCGGCCGTTCGCCGGAAGTGGCCGAGCTGATGGACTGCTACGTTCCGCCCATCAACAACAAGACCCTGTTCCGCCGGGACTCCAACCTCTGTCTGTATTGCGGCCTGCACTTTCCGGGCCGGGACCTCACCCGGGACCACGTCCGGCCGCTGTCCAAAGGTGGCGGCGACGCCTGGAACAACGTGGTTACGGCCTGCCGGCGCTGCAACAATCACAAGGGTGGCCACACGCCGGAGCAAGCGGGCATGCAGCTGATCGCGGTGCCCTTCACGCCCACCTATGCCGAGTACATCTACCTGAAGGGTCGCCGCGTCCTGGCGGACCAGATGGAGTTCCTGATGGCGCATATTCCGCGCACCAGTCCGCTGCACCAGCGGCTGGCGTCCAGCCTGAAAAGAGCGGCGCTTTAACCCCGTTGGGGCGTTCCCGGCGTTTACAGACTCCAGAGACCGCCCTGTCGGGCGGCGGAGTCGAGACCTGTGAACACGCCAGTCCTGCCCCTCACCTTGCTGACCCTGCTGTTGTCTGCCTGCAGCGTCCATGAAGAACAGACGCCAAACGCTCCCGTAGGAGCGCCTTTAGGCGCGACCACACAATCCGGGCCTGACGCCAAGCTGAATGAAAGGAGGGTCGCGGCTGAAGCCGCTCCTACCGGGGGCATGGACGTCACGCTGCTTGCCACTCAGTCCCTCTGCTGTTTCCCGGCCTACACCCCGGAAGCGCGGGAAAACTACGCGCACCTGGCGGGCAACCCGGTGCAGCTGGCCAGCGAGCAGCCGGTGTCGACCTTCAGTATCGACGTGGATACCGGCTCGTACGCCAATGTCCGGCGTTTCCTCAACGCGGGTTCCCTGCCGCCGGCTGACGCCGTGCGGGTGGAGGAGCTGATCAACTATTTCAGCTACGACTACCCGCTGCCGGCGCAGCGCGACCAGCCGTTCTCGGTAACGACCCGCCTCGCCCCGACACCCTGGAACAAGGACAAGCTGCTCCTGCAGGTGGGGCTGAAGGGCTACGCGGTTCCCGCTGAGCGGCGGGCCGCCGCCAACCTCGTGTTCCTGATCGACGTCTCCGGCTCCATGCAGGACCCGGACAAGCTGCCGCTTCTGAAGAGCGCGTTCCGGCTGCTCGCCCGGCAGATGCAGGCCAGCGACCGCATCGCCCTGGTGGTCTACGCGGGTGGGGCAGGTACCGTCCTTGCCCCCACGCCCGGCAACCAGCAGGCCACCATCAACACCGCTCTGGAACAGCTGGAAGCCGGCGGCAGCACGAACGGCGCTGGTGGCATCCGGCTGGCCTACGACCTGGCGCGGCAGAGCTTCATCAAGGGCGGTATCAACCGCATCGTGCTGGCCACGGATGGCGACTTCAACGTGGGCCTCACAGATTTCGACGCCCTCATCGACCTGGTGAAGCGGGAGCGGGAGGGCGGCGTGTCCCTGACCACCCTCGGCGTCGGCACGGGTAACTACAACGATGCATTGCTGGAGCGCCTGGCTGACGCCGGCAATGGCAACTACGCCTACCTCGACACGCTGAGCGAGGCCCGCAAAGTTCTGGTCGAGCAGCTGTCCGGCACGCTGCAGACGATCGCCAAGGACGTGAAGATCCAGGTGGAGTTCAATTCGGCTGCCGTGGCCGAGTACCGGCTCATCGGCTACGAGAACCGCCTCCTGCGGCGGGAAGACTTCAATAACGACCGTATCGATGCGGGGGAGATTGGCGCAGGCCACACCGTGACGGCGCTCTACGAACTCACTCTCAATGACAGCCCCGCTCGCCTTGTGGATCCCCTGCGCTATGGCGTCCCCGATGGCAGGGCGCCAGCCGCCAGGCTTGGTGGCACTGAACTGGCGAACGTCAGCCTGCGCTTCAAAGCGCCCGATGGCGCCCGGAGCCGCCGTCTGGACCATCCCGTGCAACGCGCCGCTCTTGAGAACGGGTCCAGGGACCTGCAGTTCGCTGCCGCTGTCGCGGCCTTCGGCCAGAAGCTGCGGGGCGGGGAGTACCTCGACGGCTATAGCTACGGGCAGATCGCGCAGTTGGCCGCGGGCGCCCGGGGCGAAGACCCCGATGGCTATCGCAGCGAGTTTGTGTCCCTGGTGAAGCTGGCAGACAGCCTTGCGGTGGTGGCCAGCTCTCCCGACGAGGCGCCCGGGGTCGGGAGCGACCCGGCCCACACGCCCCAGGTGCGACGTTAGTCACAGCGGACCGGTTTTCCCGCCGGGCCGGCTGGCATATGCTGCCGGCTATGGCGGCACGCAACGACGACGCAGAGCTGATGACCCGGTACGCGGCCGGCGACGTCGCTGCATTCGCGGCACTTTACGCCCGCCACAAGGGGCCCCTGTACCGGTACTTCTTCCGCCAGTGTGGCAATCCGGACACCGCGGACGAATTGTTTCAGGACGTGTGGCTCCGCATCATCAAGGCCCGGGACCGCTATACACCGACCGCCCGCTTCACTACTTATATGTATCAGATCGCCCATAACTGCCTGGTGGACCACTTCCGCAAGGCCGGTCGCGCCCTCACGAACGGCACCGGGGAGCCCACCGCAGCGGAGATCCTCGTTCCGGTGGCCGACGAAGTCGACCCGGCTTTCGCTTCCGCCCGCTGGTCCCTCGTGGACTGGGAGAACGGTCCGGCAGACACCGCGCCAGGTCCGGAAGCCGCGAGTTCCGGCGAACAGCGCGCCGGGCGCCTGCGGTCGGCCCTGGATACCCTCCCCATTGAGCAGCGGGAGGCGTTCCTGCTGCACGAAGAAGCGGAGATGGGCCTGGCCGACATCGCGGAGGTCACCGGCGCGAACCCGGAAACCGTCAAGAGCCGGCTGCGCTACGCCGTGAAAAAGCTGCGCACGGCGCTCGGCGACCTGGCGCCGGTCACCGCCCGGTCGACGCCCCGGCCAACACCCGGTGGAGCGCTCTCATGACTACCGGTAACACACCCCGGGAGGACGCAGAGTTCGAGGCCTTTCTCGGCCGCGAGTCCCCCGTGTCGGCGGACTACGCCGGTTTAGAAAAGGTCGGGCCGCCCGCCTCCCTGGACGAGAAAATCCTGGCGGTAGCGAAAGTGGCCGCCAAGCCCGTGCCGAAGCTGGTACCGAAGCCTGAGGCCGAGTCGATCGTGACGCCTGTTACCGGGAAGGCCGCCCCGGCTGCCCCCACCCCAACCGCCGCTGAGCGCCGCAAGCGGGTTCGCCCCCCGGCGCCCGGCGCGGATGATGAAGACGATGCCTTGCCCGCCCGCCGCCCACCCTGGCTCGTGCCTGCCGCCCTGGCGGCAAGCGTGCTGGTGGCTGTTGGCGTGGGGCTTGGCGTGTCCATGAATTCACCCTCTGACTCGGCCGATGAGACTCTCGATGGCGCCCTG
>JBBQJK010000158.1:0-5941 GCA_038325835.1 Gammaproteobacteria bacterium | reverse complement strand
CCGCATCGGGTGCGGTGAGTGTGGCGAAGCCGAGGCGCAGACGCGCCGCGTCCCGGTCCGCCTCGGCGGTGGCCACCTGGGCTTCCGCGCTCGTTAGCGTCGCCTGGAGCTCGTCCGCGTTGCTCGAGGAAATAAGGCCCTGTTCGACCAGAGTCGCGCCGCGCTCCGAATTGGCCCGCGCCAGCTGGAGGCTGGCCCGGGCCTGAGCCACGCTGGCGTCTGCCTGCCGGGCCTGAACCTGGAGCGTCCGCGCATCGAGCCGCAGCAGGGGCTGACCGGCGCGCACCCTGTCGCCGACTTCCACCAGCACTTCAGCCACGCGGATCCCGGTGAGCTCCACGCCCAGGTACATCTCCTGCCACGCGGCCACCGACCCGGACACGGCGATGGTGCGCTCCATCTGCTGATTGACCGGACTGACCGTGGTGACCACCAGGCTCGGCTTCGGACCAGCGGTTTCGGGTTTGGGGGCGCCGCCGCAGCCGGCCAGGAGACCAGCTGCAAGAACCCAGAGAAGACGGGCGGGGGGCAACAGCATGGAGGGACTCGATCTCCGGTGGGTTTATCGACAGGTTAGCGCTAATTGTAATGCAAGAAGGCACCGATTGGCCGAATTAGCCCGAGGGCGCCTGCGGTAAAGTGCCCCACCTTAACGCGCCGGCTGCCATGGCACTCATCACCTCCAGCGACAATCCCCGGTTCCGGGAGCTCCTCGGCCTGGCCGAGTCTGCCCGGGACCGCCGGCAGGCCGGTCTGGCCCTGATCGACGGCGTCCACCTGATCGACAGCTACAGGCTGCGGCTCGGTGCGCCGTCCCAGCTGGTGGTCAGCAGCAGCGGCCAGCAGCGCCCCGAGGTTGCGGCCCTGCGGAGGACGCTCGAGGCGGTCCCGCTGCTGGAACTCAGCGAGGCCCTGTTCCGACGGCTGTCTACTGTTCAGACCCCAACGGGCATCATTGCCCTGATACCGATTCCAGCCCCACGCCCGGTGCCTGACGACCCCGAGGCCTGCGTACTCCTGGAGGACGTTCAGGACCCCGGTAATCTGGGCTCCATTCTCCGCTCCACGGCCGCCGCTGGCCTCCGGCAGGTTTACCTCTCTTCCCAGTGCGCCGACCTGTGGTCGCCCAGGGTGCTGCGTGCCGGCATGGGGGCGCATTTCCACCTGGACTGTTTCGCCGACACGGACCTCGGCGGATTCGCCGCCACTTTCCCTGGCCGCCTGATAGCCACCCACCTTCGGGCCACCGAGTCGGTCTTTAAAGTGGACCTCACCGGCCAGATCGGCCTGATCTTCGGCAACGAGGGGGCAGGCGTGTCCCGGGAACTCCTGGACAAGGTGGCGAGCGTGGTCGCGATCCCGATGCCGGGGCAGACGGAGTCCCTCAACATCGCGGCGGCTGCCGCCGTGTGCCTGTTCGAGCGGGTGCGTCAGTTAGGATAACCAGCCCCGGACCCGCCCCAGACCCGCTCGCCCATGGAACAAACCCACTTTGGCTTCGAGACAGTGCCCGCCGCCGAGAAGGCTGAGCGGGTGCGGGCCGTGTTCGACTCGGTGGCCGTCAACTACGACCTGATGAACGACCTGATGTCCGGCGGGCTGCACCGCCTGTGGAAGCGCTTTACCCTGGGTCGCACCGGGATCCGGCCGGGAGACCGGGCCCTGGATGTGGCCGGCGGCACGGGGGACCTGTCCGCGGGCATGGCGGAGCAGGTCGGTCCTGCGGGACTGGTGTGCCACACCGACATCAATCGCCCGATGCTGGACCAGGGCCGGCGGCGACTGGTCGATGCGGGTCTCTTCGCCAACGTCAGCAGCCTGCAGGCCGACGCGGAGCATCTCCCCTTTGCCGACGCCACCTTTCACTGCATAACGATCGGCTTCGGGCTGCGCAACTGCACGGACAAGGCCGCCGCGCTTCGGGAAATGACCCGTGTGCTGCGTCCCGGAGGGCGCCTCCTCGTGCTCGAATTCTCGCAACCGGCAGTGCCGCTGCTCGAGCCCCTCTACGAGCTCTATTCCTTCCGCATCCTCCCGTGGCTCGGCGAGGTGGTCGCCAGGGACGCCGCCAGTTACCGCTACCTGGCCGAGTCCATCCGGATGCACCCGGACCAGGAAGCCCTGCGGGGCCTGATGACGGCCGCCGGTCTGGAGGATGTTCGGTATCACAACCTGAGCGGCGGTATCGTGGCGCTGCATATTGGCCACAAGTACTGAAACCCCTATGGACCTGCCCTTCCCGGCCGCCGCCTTTCGCCCCATGGAACTACTGATCAATCGGGGCATTGGCCTGTCCTCCACGGCCCAGGCCATGGCCGCAGCCCTCGACGGCAAGGGACTGGATGTGCGGCTGGACGGCACGCCCCTGGCCATCCGGCTCACCGCGCAGGACGGCCAGTTACGCCTGTCCGGGATTGGCGAGGGCTCCGCCGCTGCCACGCTGGCCGGCTCCCCGCTGGCCATGCTCCGCTTGCTGGGTGGCGACCCCCAGGCACTGATTCGCGAAGGCGAGGTGCGCATGACCGGCGACACCGACGTCGCCAACCAGTTCCGGGACCTGCTGCACATGGCGCGTCCGGACCTGGAGGATGAACTCTCGAAACTGGTCGGGGACCCGGTCGCCCACCAGCTCGGCAGTCTCGCCAAGGGCTTCGCGGACTGGAGCCTGCGCACCGCCGAGTCCGTCTCCCGGAGTGTCGGCGAGTACCTCACGGAAGAGCGGCGCACGCTCCCGACGCGCATGGAAGTGCAGGAGTTCTACCAGGACGTGGACCGGGTGACGAACGATGTGGAACGGGCGGAAGCCCGCCTGAACAGCCTGAAAGACCGACTGAAATGATCCGAAAAACCGCCTGTAGGAGCGGCTTTAGCCGCGATTCCCCAGTCGTTTCGCGCCTAAAGGCGCTCCTACCGATCATTCCAGCCGCATGAATCGCTTCCAGCTTTTCGTCAGACTGCTCGCCATTCAACGGGTTCTGGTCCGGCACGGCATCGACGAGCTGCTGGCCGGCACGGAACTGCTGGGCCCGGCGCGACTGTTGTTCCGGCTGAATCCCGCCACCTGGGGCCCGCGCCACCTTGACGCCCCCCGGGGCGTCCGCATCCGCCAGGCGCTGGAGGATCTCGGTCCAATCTTCGTCAAGTTCGGCCAGTCGGTCTCGACGCGCCAGGACCTGCTGCCGCCGGACATCGGCCAGGAACTGAGCAAGCTTCAGGACGAGGTGCCGCCGTTTCCTGCCGTCCAGGCCCTCGCCGAAGTGGAACGCAACTTCGGTGCGTCGGCCGAAACCGTGTTTGCCAGTTTTGGCCGGGAAGCCCTGGCCGCCGCATCCATCGCCCAGGTGCACGCAGCGACGCTGCATTCCGGGGAAGACGTGGTGGTGAAGATTCTCAGGCCTCGCGTCCGGCAACTGATCGAGCAGGACCTGGAAGTCATGGACACGCTGGCCCGACTTGCCGAGCGCTGGTGGCCGGACGCGCGGCGGCTGCGGCCGGTGGCTGTGGTGGAGGAGTACGAGAAAACCATCCTCAATGAACTCGACCTGCTGCGGGAAGCGGGTAACGCCAACCAGCTGCGCCGCAACTGGCAGGGCTCGCCCCTGATCTACGTGCCGAAGGTTTACTTCGACTACTGCCGTTCCGGCGTGATGGTCATGGAGCGCATCCACGGCATCCCGGTGGACGACCTGGCGGCGCTGCAGGCCGCCAAGGTCAATATCCCGAAGCTGGCCGCGAACGGTGTGGAGATTTTCTTCACCCAGGTGTTCCGGGACAATTTTTTTCACGCCGACATGCACCCCGGCAACATTTTCGTGGACGCCACGAACCCGGACCAGCCGCGCTATGCGGCGGTGGACTTCGGCATTGTCGGGACCCTGGACGAGCGCGACCGGCGCTACCTTGCGGAGAACTTCCTGGCGTTCTTCGACCGGGACTATTACCGCGTGGCGAAGCTCCACGTGGACTCCGGGTGGGTCCCGGCGGGCACCCGGGTGGACGAACTTGAATCCGCTGTCCGGACCGTGTGCGAACCCATCTTCAGCAAACCCCTGAAGGAAATCTCGTTCGGTCAGGTTCTGCTGCAGCTGATCGCCGTGGCCCGGCGCTTCAATATGGAAGTGCAGCCCCAGTTGATCCTGCTGCAGAAGACACTCGTGCAGATCGAGGGCCTCGGGCGGGTGCTCTACCCCGACTTGGATATCTGGCAGACGGGCAAGCCGGTGCTGAAGGCCTGGATGATCGAGCAGACCGGGCCAACGGCCACCCTCCGGCGCCTGCGCCGGGAATGGCCGGACCTGCGCTACGCCTTGGAGAAGTTGCCGCTGGTAGCCCGTAGACTGGTGGACGATGCGCTGGAGAGCCCGCCGGGGCCGGCCGAAGCGTCGGGACGCTACAGGGCCACGGCCGGCGGCGCGCTGGTGATCGCTGCGGCGGTGTGGCTGGGACTGGATGCGCCCCCCCTGTGGGCAGGCTGGCTACTCGGGGCTGCAGGCCTCCTAACCCTTTGGTTTGGAAAGCCTAAATTATAATTACTGTTTATACAGTGTTGATAGGATAGTTGTGGCAACAGGACAACGCTTTGGCTTTATCGACCTGGAGACCGGCGTGGTCCCGCGCCACGTATGGGTCCTCCTCTACGCCGCCTTCGCCACCATTGGCCTGGCCACCTTCGACGCCTTTGCCACCCCCTACGTGCTGAGCACGGCTCTGGGCATCCCCATCACCGAGCAGGGGGCAATGATCGGCCGGCTCAACGTTTATACCGAAATTGTCCTGATGCTGATCTTCACCCCCCTGGGGGTACTGTCGGACCGGATCGGCCGCCGGGCTGTCTATGCCTTCGGTTTCGCCTGCCTGGCCCTGAGCTACGCCCTGTTCCCATACGCCACCTCCGAAACCGAACTGGCCCTGATCCGGGTGATCTACTCCGTGGGGCTCGGGGGAGTGACCGGCATGATCGCCACCCTGCTCGGCGACTACGCGGTGGCCCCCGACCGGGGCAAGCTCACGGCGCTGGTCGGTATCCTGAATGGGCTGGGGGTCGTGACCGGCGCCGTCTTTCTGGCGCGCCTGCCCCGGGTCTTTGCCGACATGGGCTACAACGAGTTCCAGGCTGGGCAGTACACCCTCTGGATCGTGGCAGGCTTGTGCCTGCTGTCCGCCCTGGTCGTGGCGGCGGGCCTGCGTAAGGGGCTGGCTGCGACCGTTACCGAGCGGCAGTCGTTTGGAGAACTGTTCCGGTCCGGATTCCTTCTGGCCCGGACCAATCCCCGGATCGCCGTCGCATTTGCCTCCGCGTTCGTCGCCCGGGGAGACTTGGTGGTGGTCGGAACCTTTCTGGTGCTCTGGGGCAAGGTGGCGGCGGTCAACAGTGGCATGGACACTGCCGCCGCGCTGGAGGCAGGCCGGGTGCCATTCATCGTTGCCCAGTCGGCAGGCCTGGCTTTCGCCATTTTCGCCATCTTCCTGCTGGACCGCTTTCACCGCGTGACTGGCCTGGCCATCTGCATGGGCCTGGCGGCCGGCGGCTACCTGCTGCTGATCTTCGTCGAGAACCCCCTGGACCGGGCCAACATTCCTTTCTTCCTGCTCCTGGGCGTGGGACAGATCAGCGCCCTACTCGGCTCAACCCAGCTGATCGGCAAGGAAGCACCAGCGGCGCAGCGCGGCTCGGTCATCGGCGCCTTCAGCGTGGCGGGCGCTCTTGGCATTCTGATCACCAGCGGTGTCGGCGGGTCCTTGTTCGACAGCATTGATCCGCGGGCACCATTCGTCTTGCTGGGTCTGATGAACCTGGTCGTGCTCGTCGCGGCCGTGCTCGTGCGGATCTACGCGCCCGGGCCGCCTATGGCGCGGGAGTTTCAGAGCAAGGCGGCGCCCGCAGCCGCCGCCTAGTCCTTGTAGTTCTCGTAGAACACGTAGCTGGTGGAGTAGTCGCTGA
>JBBQJK010000157.1:0-5966 GCA_038325835.1 Gammaproteobacteria bacterium | reverse complement strand
AGCTGCTTCTGCATGCGCATTCTCTACGGCGTCCAGACCACCGGTCACGGCCACCTGGTCCGCTCCACGCCGGTCATCCTCAAGCTGCGCGAGCTGGGTCATCAGGTCGACGTGGTCCTGAGCGGCCCACCACCAGACCCTTCGTGGCTCGCGCGCATCGGCGCGCCCGTCACTACCCGGCCCGGGCTCACGTTTGCCGCCGACGGTGGGCGCATCCGCTACGTCCGAACCGCGCTGCGGGCCCGTCCCGTGGGCTTCATCCGCGATGTCTTCCGCAATCCCGCGTCCGAGCCCGACCTGATCGTCACTGACTACGAGCCGATCACGGCCTGGATGGCGCGCCGTCGTGGTCTCCCGAGCGTCGGCATCGGGCACCTGTATGCCTTCTCCTGGCCCCAGGTGCCGCGAGCACGGGGTAACGTGATCACCCGCGCGGTACTGGACCTGTTCGCGCCCGCGACCATCCCGGCGGGTGCCCACTGGAATGCTTTCGGCGCTCCCGTGCTACCGCCGACAGTGGCGCCGGAGATCCTCGCGCTCTCACGCGGCCCGGAGGAATCAGACCTGATCCTGGTTTACCTGGCCTTCGAGCCGCTCGGCCGGCTCGTGCCGCTGCTCAAGCAGTTTCCCCGACACCGCTTCCACGTCTACAGGAAAGTTTCCGGGGAGCAGCGCGATCACAACGTGCTGATCCGCCCGATCTCCCGCTCGGGGTTCGTGGCAGACCTGGCCCGCTGCGGCGGCGTGATTACCAACGCCGGGTTTACGCTGGCGAGTGAATGCCTGCACCTCGGGATCGCCGTACTGCTGCAGCCCATCGACGGTCACCTCGAGCAGGAATCGAATGCCCTGGCACTGACGCAGCTCGGCCTCGGTAGCATCACCCGACGCCTGTCCCGCAACGACATTCTGGCGTGGCTGGCACAGCCAGCACCGACCCCCCAGCACTATCCGGACGTTACCGCCGGCATCGTCCGGTGGCTGGATGCGGGGGCGGTCGAATCGCTCAGTGCGCTCAGCGATCGCCTGTGGGCAGCGAAATCGCGGTGACTCGAGATCCGTTGGGGGTCGCGCCTAAGGGCGCTCCTACCTGATTTCGCGCTGCAGATACCGATGAGGAAAGAAGAAGGGCCCCCTCGGGGGCCCTCAAAGCGCTTGCCTGCTGTGGTTTTTTGTTCTCTTGTCTTTGCTTGATCAGGTCTTTGCTTGATCAGCTTTGGCGGCGCGGCGCCGGCGGAAGATCCCAAGGACGCCGAACGCGGACCCGAGCAGCCAGGCGGCAGCGGGGACCGGAACGACACTGGGCGACCCGATGCGGCCGTCGGCACTGCCCAGGAACGCTCCATTGACGCCGACTGTGCTGAGCTGGGAGATGAGGCCCGTCAGGCCTGCTGCGTTGTCAAACGTGCGGCCGGCGGTTGCTGCACCAAAGATTACATTCGCCTGGAGAGTACCGGCAGCATTGTAAATATTGACCGCGTCTCCTCCGGTGCTAAGCCCAATGGCCGAGCCGGAATAGGAGCCCATCGTGAACCCGGCCGGGGTGATTCCGCCAAACCATGCATTGACAAAGAGAGCCTGGGTAGTGACGAGGTTGCTCGTCTCCGCGAATATCACTGATGTTCCGGGGGCTATGCTGGTGACGTTCAGCAATGCCAGGGACGCGGCAAAGGAGTTGGAGCTGTCATCCACCTTCCAGCCGACGATGTTGACTCCCGACAGGCCCGTATTGGTCAGCTCGAACCAGTCCGCCAAAACGGTTCCGGTCCCGCTGCTGGACGGATCGACTTCCGAGACAATGATCGAGGCCTGCGCCGTACCGGCGATACTGACCAGCAGGGTAGCGGTGAGCAGGAGGGACTTGACTGAGTTACTCATTCTGACTGGATCTCCACAAGAACTTTGCTTGATGGTTGGGGGTCACTGGATCTCGGTCGCCAGCATTCCTGAGGCGTGTGGCATCGCCATGTGTTTCCTATGAAGATTTTGTCAAGCCAATCTCGCCGTCAAGCTCAGCACGACGATCGGTAACGTCGGCACTGCAGGCATGGCCTGTGACCCGCTGACCAACGGGTTCATCGCGCTCAAGGAGATAGCGCCGGAAGGAATCTTCCAGACGACGATTAATTTTCCGGCAGGTACGGCGAGTAACGGCTCGACAAGCACCGTGAATTCGACGAACCTCTTCAATCCGGCCTTGGCTGGCCCGACCGACTTCGCCGACGTTTACTCGCTATCGAATCTGGCATCGCTCAACGGGAATGCCGATCGCCAGGGACTCAGGGGTTTAGCGCGGATCAAACCGTTCCGCGAAGTCTCCCCAGATCTCCGGCCAGTATTTTCGGCGGGCCTCCTCCGAGGCCTGGTTGGCGAGTTGCCTCAGCACCCGGTGGTCGGTCGTTGTCAGCCGCGAATGTTCCGCTCTGTTCACCAGCCGAAAGGCCTGCAATGTCGCCTGGTCCTGCACTGGTTCTTCCACTGACCCGAGCCTCGATAGAGTCCGTTCCGCGTCCGGACTTTTGTTGCGGGAGAGACTAGCACCTCAGGAGGCGCGGGTTCTACCCGTTGTCGCGAAGCGCCGCAGCGACGGCGCCAGGAGCGCCCTGTAGGAGCGCCCTGTAGGAGCGCCTTTAGGCGCGAGATCCCCAATGGAAATCGCGCCGGTCGGCGCTCCTACGAAGCGGGGTCGCGCCGGTCGGCGCTCCTACTTGGCGCCCGTTTCGCGCTGCAGATAAGCGATGAGGCTGGCCCGGTCGCCGGGTGAGCGG
Source organism: Gammaproteobacteria bacterium (assembly GCA_038325835.1). Classification (GTDB taxonomy): domain Bacteria; phylum Pseudomonadota; class Gammaproteobacteria; order Steroidobacterales; genus SHZI01. The sequence continues at coordinate 3,198 of JBBQJK010000157.1, read as the reverse complement.
ATGCCGACAAACACCATCCGGTTGCCGGGGAGGAAATCGCTGGGACGGGCAAGCCAATCGTCCAGAGTCGCCGCCGACCAGACGATGCTGGACTGGGTGATGGCGTCCGAGTAGGCATAGCCCGGCGCCAAACCAGCCTTGCGGCCGAAGACGCCGTGCAGGTTGGGCCCCACCTTGTTGGCCCCGCCGGCCTCGAGACTGTGGCAAGCGCGGCATTGGAGAAACAGCACCTGGCCCTTGTCCGGATCCGCGGCCGCCAGCAGTGCCTGAAATTCAGCCGGTGAGACCACAGCGGTGGATGGCGCAGCGGCGACAGGCGACCCGTCGTCTGCACAAGCCGATAGCAGGACTCCAAGACCCATGACGGCCAGGGCGACGCGATGGGGATTCAGCATGGTGCTCACTCGCAGGGGGAACAGTTGAGAACGACTAGGTTGGCGCCACGGCAGACGCGCGCACCGCTGCCGCCGCCCGGTGAATCGCCTTGCGGATCCGGGGGTAAGTGCCGCACCGGCAGATGTTGGTAATGGCTGCATTGATGGCCGCGTCGTCGGGCCGGGGGTTGGTCCGCAGGAAGGACGCCACGGCCATGATCATGCCGGGCTGGCAGTAGCCGCACTGGGGCACCTGCTCGTCGATCCAGGCCTGCTGGACGGCATGCAAATTGGTCTCAGTGCCGAGGCCCTCGATGGTGGTGAAGGACTTGCCCGCTACGGCGGCCATAGGCAACACGCAGCAGCGCGTGGCGAGGCCATCGATGTGCACGGTACAGGCACCGCACAGCGCCAGGCCGCAGCCGAATTTGGTGCCCGTGAGACCCAGCTTGTCCCGCAGGACCCAGAGCAGGGGCATGTCGTCCGGGGCCTCGACCTGGGTGGGCTCGCCGTTAAGGGTGAAGGTGATCACGGTCGTATTGTAGGAGCGGCTTCGGCCGCGACACAAATCCAGCACCGTCGAGTACGTGTCCGCGGAGCAGGGCTCGGGCGGGGAATTGCGGCGGAGTCGCGCCTGAAGGTGCTAATACGGGGGCTTCTACTTGATTGGGGGGAGCACCCGCTCTGCCGCCTTCGCCGGATCGGCGGAGAGGAGCGCCGGGTATTCCTTCTCGGCCCGCCGGCGATACTCGCCCGGGAGTTCGTCGATGGACTTGAGCTTGGCGCCCCCGGCGTGCCAGACCAGATGGCCGGGACGATCGCCCATGTCGAGCCACTTCAGCCAGGGCATGTGCACCGTGGAACCGAAGACCACCGGCACGCTGTCCAGATTGTCATCGAGAAAATCCTTCTGGCTGGCGAACAGGGTCTGCTGCTGCCACCGCGGTGGCGGCAGGCCCGGCGGATAGCGGGTCCAGTTGTGCAGCCAGACCATGTCGCGGGCAAAGGTCCAGTCCAGCACGAGCGGGTCTTCCGGCAACTGATCCAGCAGGCGCGTGAAGCGAATGCCCTTGACGGAGTAGTTGAAGCCACGGCCGGGCCCACCGCCCTGAATCGCCGGCGGGACGGGGTTGATGGCCTTGGTGTAGGGATTGCGGAACTCGGCCAGCATCTCGCCGGTATTCAGATCACGAAAGTAGGTGACCGTGTTGCCCGTCAGTTCGTAGGCGCCGCCTGGCAGGTGCTGCATCCAGTAGAGCTCCATGCCCTCGAACTTGAAGAGCGGCCGGGGGTTCTCGCCGGGCACCACACCGAAGATCGTGCCGTCGTACCACCAGGGCACATCCCGCTCCTGCAGGCTTGCCGTCATCCGGACCAACGCCCTCAGGTTGGCGGCCGGCAGGGTGAGATTCGGCGCCCCGGCTGGCGGTGCCCCAGCAACCCCGGGCAGCGCCTCACTCGCCGCCCCCAGGGCCAGCAGGCCCGTGCCGATGTTCAGGGCACCCAGGGTGAAGGAGCGTCGGGAGACAGGGCCAGTAGAACTCATTCAGCACCTTTTTTCCGGCGGTGGGCCGATTTTTCAGGCACTCTGCCACATCCGGAACGAGGAGTCGCCATGCATCGCGTACTGGTCCTGGGCGCCGGCAAGATCGGGTCCCTGATCGCCGGCTTGCTCGAGGAGTCCGGCGACTACAGGGTGACGCTTGCGGATTCGCGACCGGGAGCCGCGGCAGAGGTGGCCGCCGCTCACCAGACGGTCGCCGGGGGTGCCGGGATCCAGGCCCTCGACCTGGATGCCACCCGGCTTTCGGATCTGGAGGCTGCCCTGGCCAGCCACCGTATCGACGCCGTCGTCTCCAGCCTGCCCTACTACTGCAATGAACTCGTGGCCCGGGCCGCCCGGAGCACAGGCGCCCACTACTTCGACCTGACGGAAGACGTGCGCTCAGCCACGGCCGTGTTGGGTATCGCCGCAGACGCGCCCACCGCTTTCGCCCCCCAGTGTGGCCTGGCGCCCGGCTTCATCAGCATCGCCGCCGCCGAACTGATCCGGCATTTCCAGAGCATCCGCACCGTGAAGCTGCGGGTTGGCGCCCTGCCCCAGCACCCGAACAATGTCCTCAAGTATTCGCTCACCTGGTCCACCGAAGGCCTGATCAACGAGTACGGCAACCTGTGCCGCAGCATCGTGAACGGCGAGGCGCAGAACGTTCAGCCGCTGGAAGGCCTCGAGGAGATCGAGATCGACGGGACGCTGTATGAGGCATTCAACACCTCGGGGGGCCTTGGTTCGCTGGCGGACAGCTTCGGCCTCGGCGTGGAGTCCATGGACTACAAGACCATGCGGTACCCCGGTCACTGCGAGCAGATGCGCCTGCTCATGAACGGCCTGAAGCTGAATCAGGATCGCGGCACGCTGAAGCGCATTCTCGAGAACTCGGTGCCCCAGACCCTGCAGGATGTGGTGATCGTCTACGCCGCCGTCACCGGCCTGCAGGAAGGTGAGCTGCGGGAAGAAAACTACGTGAACAAGATCTACCCGCAGGTCATCGGCGGCCGCCTGTGGTCGGCCATCCAGATTACGACGGCCGGCGGCATCTGCGCCGTACTCGATCTGGTCCTGCGCCACCCGGAACAGTACCGGGGCTTCGTCCGGCAGGAACAGTTCCCGCTGAACCACGTGCTGGCCAACCGCTTCGGCCGCTTCTACAGCGACGGGGCCGGCAAGGACGTGTCGTCCCGCGTGATCGCGGCCGGTAGCCGCGGGCAGCAGCGGGTAAAGGGGACCCTCCGTGCGTGACATCCTCGACGCCCTCGGCCTCTC
>JBBQJK010000156.1:0-5971 GCA_038325835.1 Gammaproteobacteria bacterium | reverse complement strand
GTTGCCTGCGTCCCGCAACATCCATTCACTCATCAGTTTCGAGGTGCCGTAAGGGTTAATAGGTACTGTCGGACTGTCCTCTGCGGCGACACCCCCAGGGGGTATGCCGTAGACGGCGGCAGTGGAGGAAAAGATGACGTGCCGTGTGCCGGCCTCTACTGCACACTCGATGAGATTACGGGTAGCGCAGGTGTTGTTGCCGTAGTACTTGAGCGGGTTGGTCACCGATTCCGGAACAATGGTGTGGGCGGCGAAATGCAGGATTGCGCTGAACCTGTTTTCTGCGAGAAGCCGGCGGACGACGGCTCGGTCGCCGGTATCCCCCATGACCAGAGTGCCCTCGGTAACTGCCGACCGGAAGCCCGTGGTGAGATTGTCCAGTACCACGATGTCTTCGCCGGCTTCCGCAAGCTGACGCACAACGTGACTGCCAATGTACCCCGCGCCACCAGTGACCAGCACCTTGCCCTGGTCAAAGCCGCTTTCCGCCATGGTGTCCGTTTCCTCGCCGTTGTTCAGAGCGCAAGTCTAGGGTACAACACCCGCTCCCCGCCGCAGAAGCTGTCGTTCCTGTGACCCTGTCTACGCCCGGTCCACTGCTCCGTCCCCCGGAGCCGCCTGCATTCGAGGAATGCTGGCCCGAAAACATCGCGCACCCCGCTCTGCTGGCCTGCGACCATGCCAGTTCGCGGGTGCCATTACTTCTGGGAAACCTTGGCCTGTCGCCGGCAGATCTGGACGGGCATATTGCCGTTGACATAGGCGCCGCTGTGCTGACCCGCAGGCTGTCTGCGCTCATGCAGGTGCCCGCGGTCCTGTCCGGTTATTCCCGGCTGGTCGTGGATTGCAACCGCCATCTGCAGGACCCCTCAGCGTTCCCCGAAACCAGCGACGGGGTGGTCATCCCTGGTAATCGGCGCCTCACCGGCGAACAGCGCGCCATCCGGACTGCTGCGCTTTACCAGCCTTACCATGCTGGGGTGGCGGGTGGCCTCGCGAGACTGGCGGCATTGCCCGCCCTGGTGGCCATTCACAGCTTTACTCCATCTCTGAACGGCGTCGCCCGTCCCTGGCATGTCGGTGTCCTGTGGGATACGGACGCGCGCATAGCCGCCCCGTTGCTTGAGGCCCTGCGGTCTGACGCAGCGCTAAATGTAGGCGATAACGAGCCCTATTCCGGGCGTCATCCCGCGGGATACACCATCGAAGCCCATGCGGAGAGCCGGGGCTTACCCCACGTCTCGATAGAGGTACGGCAGGATCTGTTGCTGACGCGTCAAGGAGTTGCCCGTTGGGCGACGTTGCTCAGTAAAGCCCTGCGCCCCATACTGAGTTCTGTGCTCCCTGAATCGAGCCCGCCAAAGCCCACTCCTCGCGACGGAATTTCATGAACGATAGCGATTCGCAGGCCGTGTCCGTGCCGGCGGGAGAGTGGCGCGTGTCGGTAGCACCCATGATGGACTGCACCGATCGGCACTGCCGCTATTTCCTCCGGCTGCTTTCGCCGCGGGTGCGGCTCTACACCGAGATGCTGACTGCCGCGGCGATCGTTCGCGGTTCAACGGACCGACTGCTGCGATTCGATCCCTCCGAGGAACCGGTCGCCGTCCAGTTGGGGGGCAGTGATCCGGCGCTACTGGCTGCAGCCGCAAAGCGGGCGTCCGATTACGGCTACGCTGAGATCAATCTGAACGCCGGTTGCCCCAGTGAGCGCGTGTCAGATGGGGCGTTTGGCGCCTGTCTCATGCGGTCCCCCGAGCTGGTTGGCCAGTGTGTCGTGGCGATGCAGGCGGTGACCTCTGTTCCGGTGACAGTAAAAACCAGGATCGGCCTGGATGACCGTGACGACTATGGCTTTGTCCGGGACTTTATTGGAGCCGTGGCCGCGGCGGGTTGCAGGACCTTCATCCTCCACGCCAGAAAGGCCTACCTCGCCGGGCTGTCACCCAAGGAGAATCGCACCGTACCGCCACTTCGCTATGACGTCGTGTACCAGCTCCGCCAGGATTTTCCTGACCTCCGGCTGATCATTAACGGCGGGATCGATTCAGCCGACGGTGTCCGGCAGCATCTTGCGGCTGGACTCGATGGCGTGATGATCGGGCGCAAAGCCTATGCTGATCCCTGGTGGCTGACCGAACTGGACGCCACGTTTCTGGCGGCTGATGGGCGAGTTGAGCTCCAGAGCCGGGCTGCTGTCGTCTCGGGGATGATCGATTACGCCCGGCGGGAGTGTCAGTCGGGGACGCGGTTGCACCACATCAGCCGACACCTTCTGGGTCTGTATCATGGCCAGCCTGGTGCCAGGAGCTGGCGGCGGGCGATTACCCTCGGTGCGGCCCGGCCAGGTGCGGGTCCGGACGTCTTGCTGCGCGCACTGGACGAGGTTGGCGAAAGTTCTGTTTCAAGGGGAGTCTTGACCGATGGCTGATGGCGGCACGCCGCGTAAACCAACGATGGCGCAACTGGCGGATTTAAACGCCACCTACGAGGCTGCGGTGCAGACTCCGGACGCGGAGTGCGAGTACATCGTGGAGACCTTTCGCAAGATCCGGGGCCGGGCCCCCCAGAGTCTGCGGGAAGACTTCTGCGGGACCGGAGCAGTTGCCTGCGAGTGGGTCCGAGGCGGACCCAGGCGGCGGGCCATCGGCGTTGATCTGGACCCGGAGGTACTGGCCTGGGGGCACGAGCGGCATTTTTCCCGGCTCAGGGAGTCCCAGCAGGAGCGCGTTGAATTTATCTGCGGTGACGTGGCCCGCGTGAAAACAGATCCGGTGGATGTCGTTGGTGCCTTTAACTTCAGCTACTGGGTATTCAAGACCCGGCCTGCGATGCTGCGCTATTTCCGGCGCGTGCGGGAAGCCCTGGAAGCCGACGGCATATTCTTTCTGGACGCCTATGGTGGTTACGAGGCTTACAAGGAGCTGCGCGAGACCACGAAGTGCAAGGGTTTTACCTACGTGTGGCACCAGGAGAAGTATTACCCGGTGACCAGTGACATCCTGTGCCACATCGACTTCAGGTTTCCCGATGGCTCGAAGATCGAGAGGGCCTTTAGCTACGACTGGCGGCTGTGGACCTTGCCCGAGCTTCAGGAGCTCCTGGCCGAGGCCGGCTTTAGCCGCGTGACCGTATGGTGGGAAGGTACTGGCAGGGACGGGCGTGGCAATGGCGTGTTTACGCCGGAAACTCGCGGCGAGGCGGATGCGGGCTGGGTGGCGTACCTGATCGCGGAACGCTGACGATACCCGGGGCTTGCTGCGGCTGGCCGTGGCATACTAACTCGGTCTGTTTAACATATTGCGAACCGGTGACGTGTGACTGCGGGCTCCGAAAAAACACTCGCCATTCTGTTTGCCGACGTCGTCGGAAGTACCCACCTCTATGAGGTACTGGGTGATGACCGGGCCCGGGCGACCGTGCAGCAGTGCCTGGCTGTGATGAAGCAGGCGACTGAGCACTACGGGGGCACGGTGATCAAGACGATGGGGGACGAAGTAATGTCCACCTTCCCGTCGGCCGATGACGCGTTGAATGCGGCCAATCAGATGCAACAGCGGATCACCAATACGATCCGTATAGAAACCGACGACTCCCACGTGTCCATTCGCATCGGCTGCCATTTCGGCCCCGTCGTGGCCGAGGACCGGGACATCTTCGGCGCTGCCGTGCATACGGCAAACCGGATGACCTCCCAGGCCAAGGCGGGACAGATCCTGACGACCAGCACGCTGGTTGAGCAGCTGACACCCCAGTGGAAGGCTCTGGTCCATCAGATCGATGTGGCGACGCAGAAGGGTCAGTCCGACGAGGTTGCGGTCTTCGAGGTGCTCTGGCAGCCCGAAGAAGCGACGAACATGTTGCCTTCAATTGATCCTTCTGCCCGCCCACCGACGACGGCCACCAGGCTCCGCCTGAAGTTTCGCGGAGAGGAACTGGTCGTGGGGCAGAACGGCAAGGTGATGATTACCATGGGGCGGGCCGATGAGAATGACGTGGTCATCAAGGGCAACCTCATTTCTCGCGTCCATGCCCGGATTGACGCCGCCCGAAATCGCTTCGTCCTCGTCGATGAGAGTACCAACGGGACCTTTATCCAGCAGGATGCTGGAGAAGAACTCTACGTGCGTCGCGACAGCATGGCACTGACCGGCAGCGGCGTCATCAGCATGGGAAGAGTCGCGGCGCGGGGCACACCCCTCGCCATTGAGTACCTGGTCGAGGAGTAGTCCGGCTCGCTGCCGGTCAGTTCAGACCGCTGACGACGCGCCGATGCTCCTCGAGGAGTTCGCTGGGCAGGTGCGTGCCGAACTCCAGCAGGTAGGTTTCCACCGAAGCCATTTCCTCCCTCCAGGCCTTTGCCTCGACAGCCAGCAACGCATTCATTGCGCCTGGCAGAAGCTCGACGCCCTGCATATCGATGTCGCCTGCCTTGGGGAGAAAGCCAATGGGTGTTTCCAGGGCCCCCACTCTGGCCTCGCAGCGGTCAATGATCCACTGGAGTACGCGCAGGTTGTCGCCGAAGCCCGGCCACAGAAACCGGCCTTGGTCGTCCTGACGGAACCAGTTGACGTGGAAGATCGCCGGCAACTTGTTTGAGCGTTGCGCGAAGCTCAGCCAGTGCTGCCAGTAGTCACCAAAGTTATAGCCGCAGAAGGGCTTCATGGCCATGGGATCCCGGCGCGTGACCCCAACTGTCCCCGTGGCTGCTGCCGTAGTTTCGGAGGCGACGCCGGCACCCACAAGGACGCCGTGTTTCCAGCTCTTGGCCTGGTAAACCAGTGGGGCCAGCCCCCGTCGCCGGCCGCCGAAAATGATGGCGCTGATCGGCACGCCTTTGGGGTCGTCCGCGAGCGGGGAATAGCTGGGGTTCCGGGGCGCCGAAACCGTAAACCGGGCATTCGGGTGGGCCGCCGGTCCGTTCTTCGGGTCGTAGGGACGGCCCTGCCAGTCGATGGCGGGACTCCCGCTGCCCTTGCCCTCCCACCAGGGCTCGTTGTTTGCCGTCAGCGCGACATTCGTGAAGATAGTGTCGCTCTGGATCATCTCGAAGGCGTTCTGATTGGTCTTCGGTCCTGTCCCGGGAACGACGCCGAAATATCCGGATTCCGGATTGATGGCCCGCATCTGGCCTGTTTCGTCAAGGTGGAGCCAGGCAATGTCATCGCCCAGTGTCCGTACTTTCCAGCCCGACAGTGAAGCGGGTGGAATCAGCATCGCCAGATTGGTCTTGCCGCAGGCAGACGGGAATGCTGCAGCCAGATTGTGCTTCTCACCCGACGGGCTCTCGATCTCCACGAGCAGCATGTGTTCCGCCAGCCAGCCTTCCTTCTGGGCTTGCCAGCTGGCAATGCGCAGGGCGTGGCACTTCTTGCCGAGCAGGGCATTGCCGCCGTAGCCAGAGCCAAAGCTCTGGATCAGCAATTCGTCGGGAAAGTGCACGATGAATCGACTGTTGGGATCAAGAGTGCCAGTGGAATGCAGCCCGCGAACAAACTTGTCATCCCGCTCTATACGCTGGAGCGCGGCCCTGCCCATGCGGGTCATCAGCCGCATGTTGGCTGCGACGTAGGCGCTGTCGGTAATCTCCACGCCGCAGCGGGCGTAGGGGGACTCGAGGGGGCCCATGCAGTAAGGCACCACATACAGGGTTCGCCCCCGCATCGCGCCTGCAAAGAGATCATCCATCTTCGCGTGGGCCTCCGCCGGAGTGATCCAGTTATTGTTCGGGCCTGCGGCGTCCCGGGTGGGCGTACAGACGAAGGTCAGGTGCTCGACGCGGGCCACGTCGGACGGGTTGGAGCGGTGCAGGTAACAGTTGGGGTAGGTCTGAGGGTTCAGCGGCAGGAGGTCTCCTGACGCGACCATCTGGTCAAGAAGCATCCGGTACTCGGCATCTGACCCGTCACACCAGTGGATGGCTGCGGGTTCAGTGAGTGCAGCTACTTCCCGCACCCAGCCCTGCAGCGCC
>JBBQJK010000155.1:0-5990 GCA_038325835.1 Gammaproteobacteria bacterium | reverse complement strand
ACCCTCTCCCCACCCTTGGGGAGAGGGTGGCTTCCGAAGGAAGCCGGGTGAGGGCTGAACCGGAAGCCACCCCACCCGTAACCCCCCGCATGCACCGCCCTTTTCCCCCCCCCGCCCCCCCGCCCCGTGAGCGTCGGTTGTTGGGGGGCGGCGGGGGTGGGGGGTACAGATCATTCAGCCCCCCATCGTCCGAGTCTGCCAGCCCGGAACGCCGCCCGTCACGCTCCCCCGGTGCTTCCCGGGTGTACCAGGCCCTGACTCGACCAGCGCCCAGCCCCACGCATCTGTCCGTTAGTTCTGGATTTCTTGCCCAGCGGACGCAACTCGCGCCGCCGGTGTCACCTCCGCCCGCCCGCGACTGTGGGGCGCGAACACAACGTTTCCTTGGCGTCGCCCTCGGCGTCCACCCAGCCTCCCAGCAGCGCGCGAGCTCGTTCGTACACTGCGGGCGATCAAGCCGGCGGCGAGCCGCGAGACACCGGGTCCCGGTTGGCACTTCTGACGCGGCCAAAGTCCACCAGTCCGCCCCACCCCGTCGCCAGCGTGTCGGCCAGAACTTTGTCGAGGTAGCCCTGCCGGACCACCCCGCCATCCCGGTTGAGCACATCCTGCAGCAGCGGCGCACGCCCGCAGTCGGTATGACGCAGGATCAACTCTGTGCTGCGCTCGTTGTCGAAACGCTTCCTCCCTAGCAGATAGGGCAGGTAGCCCTCGAGCAGCGCCAGCTGCTTCACGCGCTTGCGGTGCCCCGGCCGGCGGCCGATGGCGTGGAGCACTTGGAACCCGTGCTTCGCGAGCGCGACCAGCGCGGGCAGGCTCCAGGCGGGCACGAACCGGATTCTCGGGATGACGTGGCCGGGCACGACATCGTTGGCGCCGTACCAGGCGTAGGCCGTGTCGTGCAGCTCGCGAACGGTGATGGCGTCGGCACCCGCCGCGAGACGGAGCACGCCCTGCCGCAGCTCGCCCCGGGTCATCACGTCGGAGATCACGGCCGCGACCCAGTCCACCGGCACGATATCGAGCGTATGGCGGGGGGAGCACAGCCAGGGCAGCTTGCCTAGGTAGCCGAGCATCAGCAGCAGGTAGTGCAGGTGATAGGCGCGGGTCCGGCCCGTCGCCGACCTGCCGCCGATGATGGTCGGCTCGATGATGAGGATGGGGGCGTCGAGGCGCCGGATCCTGTCCAGCAGGAACTGCTTGGCTTCCGCCTTGGTGCCGGCGTAGGTGTTGTCGGGAGGTCCCGGACGGAAGTCGGGGTAGTCCTCGGGGATGGGATCCGGGTGGCGGCCGTAAGCGTAGGCCGTCGAGAGGTAATAGAGGGTGGGCGGCTCCGCCCGCAAAGCGTCTCTGCGGGCGCGAATTTCGGCGAACAGGGCGTAGACCTGTTCGGCGAAGCCGACGTTCGGCACCCGGATCGTGGCGTAGGGCTGGTCAAAGCGGACATCGGCGGCGCCGTGTAGGATCGCGTCCACGCGGGCCACGAGCTCGGCGCGCAGGCCCGGCTCGATCCCGAGACCCTCGCGTGCGATGTCGATCTCGACCAGGCGGGAGCGCGTCCGGAGCCGGTCCCGCTCTTCAGGGTCGAGCTCGAGTGTCGCAACAACCGCCGCAAAGCGCTCGCCGATGGATGTACCGGCAGGGTCCCTGCGGAGCGCAAAATAGAACCCGGCGTCAGGATCCTTACGGACGAGATCCTCGACGATCACCGGGACCACCGCACCCGTAATGCCCATCACCAGGTAGATCATGGGGGCTCCCTCTGTTACTCCGTCTTGACTGGATCGTACTCGAAGCGCCTCTGCATATGCCCGATACCAGGATGAAGTTCAGCAGCTCGAACACCAAGTGGGTGGTGCCGGCCCGGAAGGGCGTCTTCAGGGTGTAGAGGACCTGGCCCTGGGTGGTGAGCGACAGCCGGCCCGGGGCGATCGCCGGCCGGGCGATGTAGCGGCACAGCCGCCCGACTTTCTTCCGGTCATGCGGCACCTGAAGCCGCTCCTGCAGGGGACGGCAGGATCATCGTCAGAACGCGGCGCCCTGCTTCAGGCCCAGCTTCCGGAGGACCATCGCCAGCGGGCAGAAGCCCGTGAACGAGGCCTGCAGCAGGTTGGCCCCGACGAAGCCCGTGAGCCAGAACCAGTTGGGGTTGACCCGGATGCCGAGCAGCAGGCTGACCAGCACAACGGTGCCCGCGAACGCCATTACCGCACGATCAATACTCATGACTTGTCTCCTGAAGTGGTTGGACTGTCCTTCAGCCGCTCGATGCCGAGGGCCTTGAGGACATAGGTTTCGTAGACCGGCGTCACTGAGCCGGACCGGACCTTGTGCAGAAAGTACTTCTCGAACGCGATCTTGCCAAGGTGCACCCACCTGCCCTTCTTCGCCCAGGTAACATTCCGGGGCGGGATCTGGGGCAGTGCGACGAAGGCGACACCGGTGTCGCCGAAATCCGCGAGGCAAATCGCGTTCCAGGTCGCCTTGGCGACGGCCGGCCGGCCGGCGATCTCCGCCGCGATGTTCGCGCAGATGGCCGTCACCATGGACTCGATCATGTAGCCCGTCTTCGGCGCCCCGGTCGGCACGGGCGTGACTTCCACCGGTGGGATCGCCACGCAAACGCCCGCCGAGAAGATCTGCGGGTACTTCGGGCTGCGCTGGAACGGGTCGATGAGCACGAAGCCCCGGGGGTTGCACAGGTCCGGCACCGCGGCGACGGCGTCCACGCCCCGGAAGGCCGGCAGGATCATGCTGTAGGCGAAGGGCAGTTCGTGCTGGCGCAGGGGCTGGCCCTGGTCGGTCATCTCGTCGCAGAGGACCTTGCCGGCCTCGACGCGGGTGATCTTCGCGTTCGTGATCCACTTGATGTGCCGCTGGCGGAACTCGCTTTCCATCAGCCCCTTGCTGTCACCAACGCCGCCGAGCCCGAGGTGGCCGATCCAGGGCTCCGACGTGACGTAGGTCATGGGGACCTGATCCCTGAGCTTCCGCTTGCGCAGGTCGGCGTCCAGGATCATGGCGAATTCGTAGGCCGGCCCGAAACAGCTGGCCAACGGTGCCGCGCCGATCACCACCGGTCCCGGGTTCTTCAGGAACTCCTGGTACCGATCCCAGGCCCGGGCCGAGTGCTCGTGAGTGCAGACGGACTGGGTGAAGCCGGCGGGGCCAAGCCCCGCCACTTCGTCGAAGGCGAGCTTGGGCCCGGTGGTGATAACCAGGTAGTCGTAGGGTAGGTCGCGGCCGTCGCCGAGTGTCACGCGGCGGGCTGCCGGATCAATCCGGCTGGCCGCCTGCGGCAGCCACTCGATACCGTGCTTCGCCAGGGGGTCGGCCAGGTCCACGCTGGTCTCGCCGGTGTCGCGCCAGCCGACCGCCACCCAGGGATTCGACGGGGTGAACTCGAAGCGCGGCAAGCTGCCCACCAGCGTGATTCGGTGACTCTTGTCGAGGTGCTTCCGGAGTTCGTAGGCGCAGGGCACACCGCCCAAGCCGGCGCCGATAATGACAATACTGGCCATGCTCAATTGCTCCCAACCAAAATCCTGAAGCCGGAGGGGGCGGCACTCGCCACCCAGCAGGCCTCACCATGCGTTCACAGTGCGCCGCCCTGTGGCGTTCGCCAGTAAGGGAAACCCGAGGGGGCGGCCGGCCAGGGAATCTACGTATGCCGTCGTGGCGGGTGCGGTGCTAAGAAGGGCTCTCGCGTGGCGCCGGGTGGGGCAGACTTTGAGCACTTTGAAGGGCAGGGATCGGGTATGCGCAGGTACATCGGGCTGGTAGGAATGGCGGCAATCTTGTGCGCTGCGGGTTGCGGTCGGGAAGCTGCGAAGGCGCCGGCTGCGCCAGCCGCCACTGCCCCGCCGTCAACTGCCGCGCAACAGGATCGCACCGCGCTCCAGTCCCAGGCGACCGCCATGTTCCAGGTGCTGCCGCCCGAGATGGACAGCGCAACGCACCCGGTCACCGCGGCCCGGGTCGCGCTGGGCCGGGCGCTCTACTACGAGACCCGCTTGTCGAAGAACCAGAGCATCTCCTGCAACTCCTGCCACGACCTGGCCCAGTACGGCGTGGACGGTCAACCCACCAGTCTGGGCGACACCGGCGAGCGTGGTGGCCGCAACTCGCCCACCACCTACAACGCCGCCCTGCACATCGCCCAGTTCTGGGATGGCCGTGCCGCGGACGTGGAGGCCCAGGCGAAGGGGCCGGTCCTGAATCCCGTCGAGATGGGGATGCCCGATGCGGGCTACGTGGTGCGGGTGCTGAAGTCCATACCGGGCTACACCGACCTGTTCAAGGCGGCGTTTCCCGAGGCTCGGGATCCCGTCAACTACGACAACGCGGCTGCTGCCATCGGCGCCTTCGAGCGCAGGCTGGTTACGCCGTCGCCCTTCGACAAGTTCCTCGCTGGCGATGTCGCGGCGCTCAGCGACGTCCAGCTGGCGGGACTCAACACCTTTATCGCCTCCGGCTGCACGGCCTGCCACAGTGGCGTGGGCATCGGTGGCGGCATGTACCAGAAAATCGGCTTGGTGAAGACCTTCGCGACCACCGATACCGGTCGCGAGCAGGTCACGAAGAACCCGGCGGACAGGTTCTTCTTCAAGGTTCCCTCACTGCGCAACATCGAGAAGACCGGCCCGTACTTCCACGACGGCAAGGTCGTCACGCTGAACGATGCGGTCAGCCTGATGGCCGAGCACCAGCTTGGACGGACACTGACCGACGCGCAGGTCAGCGAGATCATGGCCTTCCTCGGCAGTCTCACCGGCCCGATTCCGGCTGAGTACATTGCCAGGCCGGCGTTGCCGGAGAGCGGCCCGGACACGCCGAAGCCCGGCCCGGTCTAGGCGCGGCGCAGGACCAGCAGAGAGCAGGTGCACTAGTTAGCCCCGCCCACGATTGTGAAATGACGTTGATACCGATGCCGGCGAACAGCGCCGGGAGCAGTTGAAGCCCGAGTGTAAGCTCTGACCGGAAAATAACGTCACCAGGGAGTGAAGGGATTACCCGGCCATCGCGTGTTTCGCCAGCAACGCCCCATAGATGACGACGGGCACGACCACCCACCCTCCACAACCCACGGAGATCCTTCCCACGCGAACCTCCCGGACCTTACTGTTCCTGCTGGCTGTTCTCTCGATCGCACCCTGGGCCCCGGCCGCCCCGGGGATTTATGCGCTCTCGGTGCTGCAGGACATGAACGGCAATCGCAAGCTCGACACCAACTTTATCGGTATCCCGACTGAGCATTCGGGTTCCTCCAACGATGCGCCGGCGCGGTTCAACGCGCCGAGGTTCAAGGATGCGGTCTTTACCGTCGGCGGCCAACCACTTGAGCTGCGAATCGATCTCAATTGATTGCCTGTTGCTGGAAAAATCGCCGCATCGGGTCAGTCGGCAAGGCACCACTCGCCGCACCATCAGCCGAGATGCCCGGTTTAGGTCTGTTCGGGAGATACTACACAGGCCATTGGCCTAAGGGTCGTGGGAACCAGACACGGTGGCTGACGCTGATCTGGCCAATGCATGCTTATCATTGAGGAGCCCGGACGCCTTGTCGCCAGATGAAAAAGACGCGCGCCTGAGCCAGGAGATTCAGCTTTTGGGTCGCCTGCTCGGCGAGGTGATACGCGCCACCAATGGCGACGTGATCTACGAGCGTATCGAGCGGATCCGGCAGCTCGCGGTTGCACTGCGGCGCCAGTCTGTCGCTGAGGACCTCGCCACCCTCAAGTCCCAACGCGATCACGAACTCGACGGGCTGAGTATCGAGCAAACGCTGAATGTCGTCCGTGCGTTCAGTTATTTCTCGCTGTTGGCGAACATTGCCGAGGACCTCCATCAGAACCGCCGTCGCCGCGCCTATCGCATGGCAGGATCGCCGCCACAAACCGGAAGCCTGCGACACGCGCTCGATACGCTGGCAGCGCAGAGCGTCCCGGATCAGGAGATTCGGACATGGCTTCAGGGTGCCGTTGTCAGTC
>JBBQJK010000154.1:0-5996 GCA_038325835.1 Gammaproteobacteria bacterium | reverse complement strand
ACCGTCAGTACGACGGGGTAAATCATGGCGTGTTGGATTTTCTGACGGAGTACCTGGCGGCCCTCCGTATAGTCAGCCAGCCGCTCAAGCACCGCGTCGAGGTGACCGGACTGCTCGCCAGCGGAGACCGTGGCGCGGTAGATCTCGGGGAAAGCCTTTGGAAAGTCCGCTAACCCGTCCGCGAGGGTGTGACCTTCCATGACCTTGGAGCGCACGCCGATCAGGACGCTTTTGACCCGCGTTGACTCGGTCTGCTCCGACACTGCGAGTAGCGCTTCCTCGAGGGGCATTGAGGACTGGACCAGCGTGGCAAGCTGCCGCGTCACAAGCGCAAGGTCAGTCGACGACATTGTGGGTCGCAGCGTGAAGGACTGCTGGCGGGTGGCTTCCCGCTCAGCGGCCTCCGTGACCGTGAGCGGAAACAGCTGGCGTTCACGGAGCAGTTGCCGGACCTGGCGGGCCGTATCGCCTTCGAGAATACCCTTGCGTTCCTTGCCGCCGGCATCAACCGCGGTGTATTCAAACGCTCCCATCAGTCGGAGCGGGTGACGCGGAGGACCTCTTCGAGGGTCGTGACCCCGGCCAGGACCTTGCGCAGGCCATCATCGCGAATGCTGGGACCGCGTGTCCGCGCATAGCGCTCCAGGTCATGTTCCCCGGCGCCGTCGTGAATCATGGTCCGGAACTCGTCGTCGATGCTGACGAGTTCGTAAATGCCCGTGCGACCCCGATAGCCGGCCCCACCGGCCTGCATTGCCGCCTCGTCCGGGTGGTAGAGGGGTGGCGGGTTCGCTGGATCGATGCCAAGGGTCTTGCACTCGTAGTCCCGCGCCGTGTAGGCAACTTTTGTGGCGGGATCGATGACTCGCACCAGCCGCTGGGCCAGCACGCCGACGAGACTGGACGACAACAGGAAAGGCTCCACGCCCATGTCCCGGAGACGGGTTACGGCCCCGACAGCGGTGTTGGTGTGCAGTGTGGAGAGCACCAGGTGGCCGGTAAGGCTCGCCTGCACGGCGATCTCGGCCGTCTCCAGATCGCGAATCTCACCCACCATGACCACATCCGGGTCCTGGCGAAGGATTGCCCGCAGGCCCCGTGCGAAAGTCATCTCAGCCTTCGTGTTGACCTGGGACTGGCCGATCCCGTCGATGTAGTACTCGATAGGATCTTCGACGGTCATGATGTTCCGCGTGTTGTCGTTGATGCGGGCCAGAGCGGCATAGAGGGTTGTGGTCTTGCCTGAGCCCGTCGGGCCGGTTACGAGAATGATGCCGTGGGGCTTGCGAATAAGGCTGTCGATCACGCCTTTGGTGGCCGGGTCCATCCCCAGGCTCTCCAGTTCGAGGCGGCCAGCGTGCTTGTCGAGCAGGCGCAAAACCACCCGCTCGCCGTGTCCGGAGGGCATCGTCGATACCCGCACGTCGACGGCCCGACCCGCAATGCGCAGCGAAAACCGGCCATCCTGGGGCAGGCGCTTTTCGGCTATATCCAGCTTGCCCATGACCTTGATACGAGAGACCACCAGCGGGGCCACAGCACGCCGGGACTGCAGCACCTCACGGAGCACCCCGTCGACGCGAAAACGGACCACAAGGCGATTCTCGAAGGGCTCGATGTGGATATCGGAAGCGTTTTCCTTGACCGCCGACGTCAGCAGGGCATTGATCAGCCGGATGATTGGCGCATCGTCGTTACTTTCGAGCAGGTCGGAAGGTTCCGGCAGGTCCTGGGCAACCTGGAACAGGTCGGTGTCTTCACCCAGTCCATCCACCATCTGCATCGTGGTGTTGGACTCCCGCTCATAGGTCTGCTGCAACTGACGATCGAATTCGGCCGGTGAGACGACCTGCAGGTGCATCGATCCGTCGACGAAACGCCGGACTTCGGAGATTGCCGACAGCTTGGCGTCGGACCGAACAATCGTCAGTGGCCGGCCATCCAGCAGGCCATTGATCAATACCCCATGGCGCTTCGCGAAGGCGAAAGGCAGGACGTAGCGTCGCACTTCAGGCGGCAGCTGGTTGTTGGCGGACGGCGTACGGGCAACCCGGGGCGCTTCCGCCAGTTCACCAACAAGCTCAGGAACGGCTGCGTTCATGGGGCAGGTACCTTGGCTGCTGGAGTACGGAGGTCAATCACCGGCTCCAGAGGCGATCCGGCAGGAGACAGGGTCTGGGGCTGCGGCATATCTGGCAGTACCGGCCGGGGTGTCAGCGGCATCAGTCTGGGATTCTCTGGTTTGGTGGCCAGCTGCTGGTCCCTGATGTAGTTGTACTTTGCGTTGGTCTCAAACGTTGCCTGCACGTTGTCCCGCAGGATCGTAGGCCGGATGAACACCATCAGGTTGGTCTTTGCCTTGGTGGTCGTGTTGGACCGGAAGAGGGCGCCCAGCAGGGGGATGCTGCCGAGGATCGGCACTCGCTGTTCCTTCTCCGTGACCTGATCCTGAATCAGTCCTCCAAGAACCAGTGTGCCGCCGTCCTCAACGATAACCGAGGTGTTGATGGAGCGGTTACTGGTAATCAGATCCACGGCCTGGGAGCTCGGGAGAATGGACGAGATCTCCTGTTCGATCTTCAGGCGAACCGCATTGCCTTCGTTGATCTGGGGGGTCAGCTTCAGCGTGAGGCCTACCTGTTCCCGCTGGATCGTCTGGAAGGGGTTGACCGATCCGCCGGCGCCGCCACCGCCGGTGCCGCCCGTGTTGGTGAAACTGCCGGTAACGAACGGCACTTCCTGGCCGACCTCGATCTGTGCTTCCTCGTTGTCCAGAGTGACCAGGATTGGCGTACCAATGATGTTGCTGCTGCCGTCGGACTCCAGGGCCTCGATAAGGGCCACGAAGTTGAGGCCGGAACTCCCCAGCCGGCCCACGCCCATGGTGAGGCCGTTGCCAACCAGGGAGCCTATGGCGCCAGCGCCGCCAGTGCCGCCAGTCCCGCCGCCAGTGCCGCCGCCACCAAGGATGGCACCACCGATGCCCGCGACGCCGGTGGTGCTGTCGAACTTGGTAAGGCCAACGGCATTGTTCAGGTCCCGATCGCCCACAGCCCACGTCACGCCAAGCTCGGCAGCCTTGTCTGACGTGACTTCGACGATGATCGCCTCGACCATGACCTGGGCCCGGCGTATGTCCAGCTTGTCGATGACCTGCATCATCGACTTCATGGTCTTCGGTGGCGCGGTGATAATCAGTGCGTTGGTGGACTCATCGGCCCAGATGCTGACTTCACCTCGCTGGGCAGGTGGCACCGCATCCTTGCCGCCTCCGGCCGCCGCTGCCTGAGGGCCGCTGCCGGAGTACTGGCTCTGCAGCTTGGTGGCCAGATCCACGGCATCCGTGTAACGCAGGTAACGGACCTGGGTGTCGCCGCCTTCCTCCAGGGGAGTATCCAGGTGGGTGATGAGTGCCCGGTAGCGAAGCCTGTCGGTCTTGTCCCCGGTCACCAGCACGCTGTTGGTGCGCTCGTCGGCCACAACGGTAACCCGGGGGCCGCCGCCACCTTCGGCCTGCTGGGCGCCCTGATTCAGAGCCCCGACAATCTTGACGATGTCGGAAGCGGAGGCGTGCTCCAGCCGGATGACTTCATAGTCCTGGTCGGCGGCTTGATCGATGCGCGCCACGATGCGGACCATCCGGTCCACGTTGGAAGCCCGGTCGCTGCTGATGAGCAGGTTAGAGGGCGGGTGCGCAGCGAGATGCCCGTACTGGGGAATCAGCGGCCGAAGAATCGGCACCAGCTGGGCTGCGGCCACATTCTGGACTGCGATCACCCGGGTCACGATGTCGTCCGGTCGCCCGCCGCCGGGTTCGTTCTCCGCGCCGGGAACCTGGCGCGCGTTCGCATCCGGGAGAATCTTGATGATGTCGCCGGCCGGCACGGCGACGAAGCCGTAGACAGACAGTATCGACAGAAAGGCTTCGTAAAAGGCGTCGGGGGTCATGGGCGCAGCCGACAACATGGTCACCTGCGCCTTAACGCGGGGATCGAGAATGAAGTTCTTGCCGGTGACCTCGCCGACCGCCTCGATAACCTGCCGGATATCGGCATCCTTGTAGTTCGGCGTGATGGTGGCTTGCTGTGCAGGCAGTCCGGCCGCATACGTCAAGGCCATTACGGTCAGGCACACGCTGGCAAGGCGGGAGCAGCGGCTGATTCGGGTTGGGCTAACGGGTTCGGTCACTGCGTCGCTCCGACGGCGTTGACTTGGGCCATGTTCAGTGACAGCACCTGGGGCTGACCATCACGCTCCACGGTCACCGTCACCTGGGGCGCGTCACCCAGGCTACGAAAGACTTCCATGCCCTGGGCTGGATTATTCAGCGCAATGCCGTTGATTTCAGTGACGAGGTCGCCGGCGCGCAGACCGAGGGAGACGAATCCCTGCCGGTTCGGCCCCGGGTAGATTCGATAGCCCTTCAACTGTCCATTCGGCATGAAGGGTTGGGGCCTGACGACCGCCAGAAAGCCCGGGGCGTTCTGGGCGACGAGTTCCTGGACGTTGGGCTGTCCCGGTGGCGACAGGGGCTGAGAGGGCGACGTAAAGCCTCCCGGGGAGGGTCCACCCGCGCCGCTGCCCTCGCGTGGCAGCCGCAGCACTTCCAGTTGGCCTGCCCGGGCCAGTACGACCCGATCTGCCTGGATCTGCTGCACGGTTGCGCCGCCCGGCAGTGTCGAATTCACAAAGTAAACCTGCTCGTTGCCGCTGCCATCGGCGATTATGGCGTGGGCAAGCCGGGGGTTGTCAGCCGCAACCGCGCCGCGCAGCTGAAGTGCAAGGCTCGTGTCCGGTGCGGAGAGCGCCGCATCGCCCGACACGGGGGGTGGTTCCTGGGAGACCTCGCCAAACAGATGGGCCGCTGTGATGGTGGCGTAAGAGGCCGGGGTCGTCGTCTTCTGGCCCGTTTGCGGTGCGACCTGCGGGGGCTGCCAGGGGGTGCTGGGGCCTGACGGATAGAGTGTCCAGAAGATCCGCGCAACGTAGTAGCCAATCAGTATCACGGCCATCATGGACACGATCACGGGCAGGTGCTCATTAGCACGCACCACGACCAGTGCCGGCGTCGATCCGCCGAAACGCGAGACTAGATCCTGAACGTTCACAGAAGCCCACGAAACATAAGGGGTTTTAGCATAGTCAGGTACCGCAAGGGGAGCAACCTCCGAATCGCCCCTAAGGAACGGCATCCCCCGCGGGAATTAGAGCCTTCGAGCCGCTGGCGAACCGTGACGGGTTCCACACACCGCAGCAGAGTCTGGTTCAGGCCCGGTTAACGCCGCCTGACCGCGCGGTGCCCTTGCTGGGGAATCCAAGCCAATGGTCGCAATCGAATACGCTAGTATCCGCTCAACCTCAAGATTTCCGCAGCCACGACGACTTAGTCTCTACGGGCGACGACTGAATGGGCAGTGACAACGACAAGGATTTCACCCGGGGCATGGATGACGGCCGGGGGCTTGCCCTTGAGGAGGCCCGCCCCCAAGTTAAGCGTCCACCCCTGTACCGGGTCGTGTTGTTGGACGATGACTACACGCCGATGGAGTTCGTGGTCGAAGTTCTGGAGTTTATTTTCGCCATGGACCGGCAAAAGGCCACGCGAGTCATGCTTGAAGTCCACACCCGTGGCAAGGGGGTGTGCGGAGTATTTACCTACGAGATTGCGGAAACGAAGGTAGCCCAGGTCGGCGCCTACGCGCAGCAGCATCAGCACCCGCTTCTATGCACGCTTGAGGAAACCTGATTGTCATGTTGAGCAGTGAACTCGAGTACTGTCTGAATGAGGCCTTCCAGCAGGCCCGTACCAAACGTCACGAGTACATGACGGTTGAGCACCTGTTGCTGGCCATCGTTGACGTACCAACCGTTACCGAGATCCTCAAGGGTTGCGGAGCCGATCTGGTCCGGCTGCGCCGCGATCTCGAGCAGTTTATCGATGAGTCGACCCCCCGACTGGCCGAGGGCAGCGCTCAGGACGTCCAGCCAACGCTGGG
>JBBQJK010000153.1:0-6036 GCA_038325835.1 Gammaproteobacteria bacterium | reverse complement strand
CTACACCATTACGGTGGCCTGGCCGGAAATTGGCCAGGAAGAGCCGGCCACCTACGGCCTGAGTGTCCAGCAGTGAAGCGCGCGCAGCAGCTCGGCATGACGCTCATCGAACTGACGGTGGCCATGGCTATCGGCCTGTTCCTCATCGGTGGCGCCCTCTACGTCTACAGTCAGAGCAAGAACAGCTACCGCGCGGGAGACAGCCTCGCCCGCCTGCAGGAAAGCGCCCGCTTTGCTCTGGATACTATCGAGCCCGACATCCGCCTGGCCCGCTACTGGGGCCTCAACGCCGAGCCCGCGCGCATCACGGTACCCGCCGGAACCACGGTGACCTGCAACGGCATCGCGCCGGATTTTGACCCGCTGGATCTCGCCGATGTGGTGCGGGTGCGGGACGACACCTACGACCTGAACTGTGCGTCCTTCAACGATGCGCCACGCGCCGGGAGTGACGTGCTGATCCTGCGGCATGCGGAGCCCTGGCGGGCCGGGATTGAACCCGCGCCGGACCCCCAGCGCCTGCAGGTCCAGACCACCCTGGCCCAGGGCAGTCTGTTCAACGATGGCGTGCAGCCCCTCAGCCTGCCCGCGGGCACGGCGGCCAGCACCAACAACGTCGCCATCAATATCTACTACGTCAGTAATGAGTCGAGTTTCGATGCAGAGCTGCCTTCTCTGCGCCGCCTGGTCCTTGGGCCTGACGGGGACTTTGAAGACCAGGAAGTCATACCGGGCGTCGAGAACCTGCAGGTTCAACTCGGTATGGATACCGATGGCGATGGGGACGTGGACCGTTATGTGGACGGCAATCACCCGTTGGTGACCCCGGGCGATCCGGGCTTTGCCCCGAATGGCCGGGTCGTCGCGGTCCGCCTCTGGATGCTGGTTGGGACCCCGGCCGACGATCCGGCCTGGGTGGACGAGCGCCGCTACGCCACGCCGGATGCCGACCTGGGCGACCTGGTCGGCGGCTCTGCTGACTATCCCTCCACCTACCGCCGCCTGCAGATCGCCAAAACCATTTTTCTCAGCAACGAGGGCGCCTAGATGCTGACCCCGGCCACTCTTCCCGCCCTGCAGAAGCAGTCTGGCGCCGCCCTGATCATCAGCCTGATTCTGCTGATGGTGCTGACCGTTCTGGCGATTTCGACCATGCGGACGGCGAGCCTGGGTTTACTCATGGCAGGCAACGCCCAGTACCGGGAAACGGCGTTCAACCTGGCCCAGTCCGGCATTGACGCCATCCTGCGCCGCGGCGACCCAGGCGTACTCGGCGACTGCACGGCGCCCACCGCCGATCCCGTCGTGGTCGTCCCGGACCTTGGCGGCCGCTATGCCACAACGACGTGTTACCGGGGCGAGTCCATCACCCCGGGGAACAGTTTTCCGCGCATTCCCACCTTTAACTACGAAGTGGCCTCTACCGGCATGACCGATCAGCGCGATGCGCGGGTCCGGCTGGTCCAGGGGTACGCCATCACGGGAGCCTCCGGTCGATGAACAGGATTTTCCGCGCCGGAGCCACGACCACCAGGCCTGGAATCATCGGGCTGGCGGCGCTGCTGCTCCTCGCCGGGGCCCTGCCCGCCGCTGCCTCGCTGGGCACCATTGAACAGGCCTACGAGCTTTCGCGCAGCGACGTGCAGCTGCCGTTCCGGCCTGAGGGCAGCGTGACCGTCCGTCCCTGTGCCAGCTGCAAGCCCGTCCTGCTGCGGGTGACCACGGCCACCGGCTGGTTCATTGCCCCACAGACCCGGCAAGCTGCCGGGCAACCTGCCTTCCTCGCGGCTTACAAAGCCGCGGCGGCCAACCCGGCCACCCTGGTCTATGTCTATTACGAACCCCAGACCCGGCGAGTAAACCGGATCGTGCTGGACGTGCCGACGAAAGCAGCGCCGCAGGCCAAGGAAGCACGGCAATGAGGGCCGTCCAGCGTGTTACCGCCGTTCTGCTGACCGTCCTGGCTCTGACCGCCCGGGCGGATGATTCCGAGTTGTTCCTGAGCGGTCCGGCGGCGGGAGTCACCCGCGCCAACGTCCTCTTCATCATCGATACCTCGGGCAGCATGGACACGCTGGTGGCGACCCAGGCGACCTACAACACCAGCCAGACCTTCACGGGTTGCTACGATGGCAACGCGCTGTACTTCTCCAGCAATGCCTCAACCCCACCTTGTGACAGCCCCAACGTTTTGCCGAAGGCGGTCAATCGCTGCGCAGCCTCCAGCCAGCAACTCAACCAGGTGGGTTACTACTCCGATTTTCTCCTGGGTTGGGATGCCAGCCGGGAGCGGTGGGACGTCCTGACGGGGAGCCGCGCGAACGGCGAACTGGAGTGCGAAAGTGATCGGGGGGTCGATGGCAACGGCTCGGGCAGCCAGAGTTTTGCCGCCAACGGCCCCGACGGGCCCTGGGCCGCGACCGACGCGAGCGAACCCGCCTGGACCACGCAATACACCGTCTATGACGGTAACTGGCTCAACTGGCGCAGCAACCCGCCCACGGTGCAGAAAAGCCGCCTCGACATCGTCAAGGAAGCGGTCAACTCCCTGGCGGCCGGCCTGGTGGACGTGAACATCGGTCTCATGCGCTTCAACGGCAGTGACGGCGGCTCGGTCATCGCTCCGCTGACAGACATCAACACCTCGAGGACTGCCTTCATTGCCGCGGTGAATGCGCTGAATCCGGCGGGCAACACCCCCCTGTCCGAAACCCTCTACGAAGCCGCCCAGGTGTTTCGGGGTGCCAACGTGGACTTTGGCAATACGGGCTCGATCCGGAGTGTGGCGGGGGCCCGGGTCGGTAACACGATCGATGGCCCGCTCTACCGTTCGCCCATCACCGAGTCCTGCAGCAAGAACTTCATCATTCTGCTGACGGATGGCGAACCGACCGGTGATGCGGACGCGGTCAGCAAGATTACCGCCCTGCCGGACTTCGCCTCGGTGGTCGGGACCACCTGCGACGGCACCGGCGAAGGCCGCTGTCTGGACGACCTCTCGGCCTACCTGCTGCGCCAGGACCTGGACGACACCCTCCCCGGCCTGCAGAACGTGATTACCCACACCATCGGCTTCGAAGTGGACTTCCCACTGCTGGTGAGTGCGGCGGCCCGGGGCGGCGGCGAGTATCACCTGGCCGACAACACCGCCTCGCTGTCCACGGCGCTGAGCGGCATCGTGCTGTCGATCTTCGACAATGCCGGGACCTTCGCCTCGCCCGCCGTGCCGGTGAATGCCTTCAACCGCAGCCAGAACCTGAATGACGTCTACGTGTCCGTTTTCCAGCCCACGGAGACGGCCCGCTGGTTCGGCAACCTCAAGAAGTACCGGCTCTCTGGCGGCCAGCTGGTCGGCAAGGACGGCCGCCCCGCAATCGACCCCGTGACGGGCCTCTTTGCCCGGGACGCCTTCAGCTTCTGGTCGGCACAACCGGATGGTGACCGGGTGGCCGAGGGCGGTGCGGCGAGTCGCCTGCCGGCACCGGCGGCACGGCGCGTGTTTACGAATCTCTCCGGCACTGCGCTCGCCCTGATCGACCCCAGCGACGGGGATCTCCAGGCCGCGCTGGCTGCCGTCCCCGTGGCCGAGCGCTCAGACGTCATTGAATGGGCTCTGGGCCGGGACGTTCGGGACGTGGATCAGGATGGGAATGCGCTGGAGGCCCGCCGGGATCTGGGCGATGCCTTCCACGTCCAGCCACTGACGGTGCTCTACGGCGAGACCATCGACAACCCGGACGCCGCCGTGTTCGTGGCCACCAACGACGGCTACCTGCATTCTTTCGACGCCGCCACGGGGGTCGAGAACTGGGCGTTCGTTCCCGGCCGGTTGCTGAACGGTCTCTACCCGCTCTACAGGAATGAAGCTGCCGCGGCGAAGACCTACGGCCTGGATGGCGAGATCAACCTGGTCATCAGGAACGATAACGGCCGTCCGGGGCTGTCCGGCACCGAACAGGCGATCCTCCTCTTCGGCATGGGTCGCGGCGGCGACGCCGTGTATGCCCTGGACGTCACCGCTCCGGATGCGCCCGTGCTGCTCTGGGAGAAAAGCAGCAGTGACGGCGACTTTGCCGACCTCGGCCAGACCTGGTCGACGCCGGCCGCGGCCCGGGTGAACATCGGCGGCACCGTCCGGGACGTGGTCGTGTTCGGTGGCGGGTACGACCCGGGCCAGGACAACGGCCCCTTCCGGCAGGACACGGTCGGCAATGCGCTCTACATGGTTGACCTGGCCGATGGCCGCCGGGTGTGGAGCGCCGGTAGTGCAACGGCCGTGGGCCCCCACGATCTTGAACTGCCCCGGATGAACTACTCCTTTCCCGCCCCGGTGAAGCCCCTGGATCTTAACGGCGACGGCCTGGCCGAGCGCTTCTACGTGGGCGACATGGGCGGGCAGTTGTGGCGCTTTGACATCGTCAACGGTCAGTCGGGGGGCACCCTCGTTGAGGGCGGCGTTCTGGCCTCGCTCGGCGCCGCCGCGGTCGCGACTCCCACCACGGCAGACCTGCGCCGCTTCTACGAAGCTCCCGACGTGGTACCCGTCATCCTGAACAACAAGTTGCTGATCACCATCAACATGGGCTCCGGCTATCGGGGCCACCCGCTGGATACGGAGATTGCCGAGGCCTTCTTCTCGGTCCGGGACTTCAATGTGTTCGGCGTCATCGACCGGGCTGACTACTCCACGGCTCCGGTCTCGGTGAATCAGCTCCTCGACATCACCACCGACGTCGAGCCTGAACTGCCGTTTGCTGCCGCGGGGTGGCAGCTGCGCCTGATTCAGGGACCCGGTGAGAAGGTGTTGGGCGAAGCCCTGACGGTGGACAACACCACGTTCTTCACCTCCTTTGCGCCGGGCCAGACACCCAGCGAGTGCACCAGCGGCACTGGCATCAATCGCCTCTACGCCATCAGTGTCTTCGATGGACGGCCCCGCACGAACTTCGACAGCGCCGTCGACGCGCCCCTGACCCTCGCGGACCGCTCGCGAATCCTGAACACGGGCATCCCGGTAACCGATGTGAATCGGCTGAATACGGAGACGGGCCCGACTTTCTGCGCCGGCACCCAGTGCCTCACGCCTGAAGACATGGCGCGGTTGCCCCGGCGCGCAGGCACAAAACGCACCTACTGGTTCCAGCGTGAAGGCCCATAGTCTGGGCCGCAGTCAAGGCTTCACGCTGGTCGAACTCATGATCGTCGTGCTGATCATGGGCATCCTGGCGACCGCCAGCGTGGCGGGCTACCGGCAATACGTCCAGCGCGCAGACCGGGTGGATGCCACCAGCGCCCTCCTCCGGGTCTCAACCGCCCAGGAGCGTTTCTACCTCCAGAACAACCAGTACGCGACCACCGCTGAGGAACTGGCCAACCCGCCGCCCGGTGGCCTGGGAACGGCAGAAACCAGCCTTGGACTGTATGAGCTCTCTGTGGCGCCTGCGGCTGACGGCGCCACAGTGGGTTACACGGCGACCGCCACAGCCTCGGCCAGCGGGGCCCAGAGGGACGACGACGACTGCCAGGTCTACACCATCGACCAGAGCGGCAAGCGCGGGGCCAGCAACTCCGGTGGCAGCAGCAGCGCCGAAGTTATGGCCCGCTGCTGGCGTTAGTCCCGCCTTCTGCAGCCGTCTGGCGCAGTCGCCTGCCTTCCAGAAAGAAACCGTCAATGAGCAGCAGGATCACGCCCAGCGTGATCGCGGAGTCAGCTACATTGAAGGCGGGAAACGACCACCGCTCGTAGTAGACGAGGATAAAGTCCACCACATAGCCATGCTGGAGGCGATCGATAACATTGCCGATGGCCCCGCCCAGGACCAGGACGAGCCCCAGCGGCACCACCACCCGATCAGGGGGCTGCCGGATGAACCACCAGAAAATGATGCCGCTCACGACCACTGCCACGCCGGTGAAGAACCAGTTCTGCCAGCCTGAGGCATTGGCCAGGAAGCTGAACGCGGCGCCTGTGTTGTGCAGGCGAACGAGGTCGAAGTACGGCATGACGGGCAGGCGATCAAAGAGCTCGAACGACCC
>JBBQJK010000152.1:0-6064 GCA_038325835.1 Gammaproteobacteria bacterium | reverse complement strand
GGACCACCCCGGGTTCGACGATTTCGCAGGACGGGTACACGACGCAGCCAAGCGCCCGCTCCGGGCCGAGGGCCCGCCAGATCTGGCCACCCGGATCTGCAGCCTCCAGGTGACGGTCCTGCAGAGGGCCGGGGAAGGCGTGGAAGTACCACCAGAGAATCCCGTTCTGGGCGGTGACCACGGCGGTGTCCGGGCCGAGCAGTGGCTGCAGGTGGTCCAGGATCCCGGGCGTCGAATGGGCCTTGAGGGTCAGGATCACGTAGTCCTGAGGACCGAGCGTCCGCGGGTCGTCGGTGCAGTGCATCGCCACCGTCTTCCTGTCGGCACCGCTCAGCAGGGTCAGCCCCCGCGACCGCATCGCCTGCAGGTGGGGCCCCCGGGCGACCAGCGACACGTCGACCGGTGTGCCCGCCAGCCGGGCGCCGAGATAGCCGCCGATGGCACCGGCACCGTAGACACAGATCTTCATGCGAACCCGAGCTTCGCCGCGAGACCGATCCGCTGGAGCTTGCCGGTTGCGCCCTTGGGAATCTCGTCGAGGAAAACGATCTTCCGCGGCACTTTCATCTCAGCCAGGTGTTCGCCCGCGTACTTGCGCAACTCGCGTTCGGTGGACTCGGCGCCGGGCTTCAGCACGACGGCGGCGGCCACGTCCTCGCCGAGCATCGGGTGCGGCACGGCGAAGGTCACCGCCTGGGCCACAGCGGGGTGATTCAGCAGAACCTCATCCACTTCCCGGGGCGAAAACTTCTCACCGCCCCGGTTGATGATTTCCTTGAGCCGGCCAGTGAGGCGGAGGTAGCCCTGGGGGTCCAGGACACCCTGGTCGCCAGTCCGGAACCAGCCGGCGGTAAACGCCACGGCGTTGGCTCCGGGATTATTGCGATAACCCGCGGTAACGTTCGGTCCGCGAATCACCACCTCGCCGACATCGCCCACAGGCAGCAGTGCGCCGTGCTCATCCATGATCGCGACGTCCGGCCCCGCTGCCAGGCCCACGCTGCCGGCGAACCGCGCGCGGGGCGGCAAAGGACTGCTGGTCATCTGGTGGGCGGCCTCGGTCATGCCGTAGGCCTCGATCAGCGGGCAACCGAAGGTGGCCTCGATCTCCAGCATCACCTTGTTGGGCAGGGACGCGGATGAGGAGCGGATGAAACGCAGCGGGACGGCATCGATAGCCTCGCGATTGCGCTCAGCACGGGCCAGGATCGCCTGGTGCATGGTCGGCACTGCCGTGTACCAGCTGGGCCCTACGTCGCGCAGCTGCGCGAAAAACTGCAGTGCGTTGAAGCCGGGTGTGCAGCAGACGCCAGCCCCCGCCGACAGGGAGCTCAGGACAGCAGCGATGAGCCCGTGAATGTGGAACAGCGGCATGACCTGCAGGTTGCGGTCGGTCGGCGTCAGCGCCAGGCTCGCAGCGATATGCGCTGCCGACGCGCACAGGTTGGCGTGGGTGAGCGGCACGATCTTGGGCCGCGCCGTCGTCCCCGAGGTGTGCAGCACCAGGGCGACGTCTCCTGCTTCGGCGGGGCCGGGACGGGCAGCCTTCCCGGGCGCGCCCCGCAGCTCGAAGTGCCCCGCCGCAGCGCCAGGAGGTACCACGAGTTCAGCAAGCGGAATACCGAGCTTTCGGGCCACCGGGATCGCAGGCGACGTGCTGCCGGCCTCGACCACCAGCAGCCGGGCTGACAGGTCCTGAAGGTAGAACGTGAATTCGTCCGGGGTATACCCGGGATTCAGCGGCGCCGTCGTGGCACCCGCAGCGATCGAGAGGAAGGCTACGGCCATTTCGGGCCCATTGGGGAGCACGATGGCCACCACGTCCTCACGACCCACACCGAGGCTGTTGAGAGCCGCAAGGGTTACAGCGACCTGGTCACGGAGCGCCGCGTAAGTCAGATCGGGGCGGCCTGGCGCCGAGACGGCGGTGGCCTTGGCGGCCCCCCGGCCCAGTAGTTCACTAATGGTCTTGGAATTGGACATTCCTGATTCTGTCACGGGTAGCGCTTTCGCGGCTGAAGCCGCTCCTACTCGCGCACCAGAGATTTCGCGGCTGAAGCCGCTCCTGCTATTCCTGATTATGAGAGCAGGCCCACAGACCCGGCCGGGTCGGGAGACTAGCTTATGTCAGCAGCGACCGGCGCCTAACTTATGTCGAACGAACTGATGATCGTCCTGGCGGGAGCCAGCCTGGCAGCCCTGATCGGCGGCGGGCTGGTGGCCTGGTTTACCGTACGCCCGATCCAGACCCCGGACCCCGAGCTGGAAGGTCGCCGGGAACTGCAGGTCCTGGAACTCCGCGACCTTGCAGAGCGGCACCGACAGGGGAGCCTCGCCGCCACAGAGCGCCTGCGGACCCAGCAGGCGGAACTCGAAGACAGGCTCGCCCACCTCCACACCCTCGAAGACCAGGTGGCCGCCTACCTGCGCCAGTACGCCCAGGCCAAGAACACGCTGAAGGCAGAGATCCGCCACAAGAACCTGCTCAGCACCGAACTGGCAGCCGCGAGCGCGCAGATTCAGGCGCTGCGAGGCCGGGTCGAGGAACTGGAAATGGAACGTAACGCGATAACCGGCAGCCTCCGCCGCCTCAGCGCTTAGCGCTCGGCGCCTGACCGTGGCGCCTGACCCTGGCGCCAGCCCCGGGGGCGCATTGAAATCCCGGCTCCCGGCCTCATCTCCCTTTCTGGCGCAACCCCGCCGGAAAGATGAGAACAGGCATGAGCGAGACAGTACCGAAAACGGCTCCGGATTCCCCTGCCTCGGTGCAGCAGGTGCCCGAAGACGTGCTGATCATTCTGCCGATCCGCAACACCGTGGTGTTCCCGGGAGCCGTGATCCCGCTGACCATCGGCCGGCGGATCTCACTGGCGGCTGCCGAGGAGGCGGCCCGCAGCGGCCGGCGCATCGGCCTGATACTGCAACGGGATCCGTCCCTCGAGGAACCGACGGGCGCTGACCTGTATCCGGTTGGCACGATCGCCAGGGTGGTCCGCTACTTCACCGCCCGTGATGGCACCCAGCATGTGGTGTGCCAGGGTGAACAGCGCTTTCGCGTGCTCGATCACCTGACGGGTCTCCCCTTCATGGCGGCCCGCTTCGACCTGGTCAATGAACCCGCGCCGAACACGGCAGCCCTGGAGGCCCGCACCCTCATCCTGAAAGAGCGGGCTCTGGAGGCCATTGCCCTGCTGCCCCAAGCCATGCCGGAGCTCGCCAGCGTCCTGCAGCAGATCGACAACCCTGGCCAGCTCGCCGACCTGGTCGCTGGCTTCCTGGACATCAAGCCCCAGCAAAAGCAGGACGTCCTGGAGATCTTTGACGTGCAGCAGCGCCTCGACCGCGTGCTCGACCTGCTCGCGCACCAGGTGGAAGTCATGAAGCTCTCGCGGCAGGTGGACGAGCAGACGAAAGAGAAGCTCGGCGACAAGCAGCGGGAGTTCTACCTGCGGGAACAGTTGCGGACCATCCAGCAGGAGCTGGGTGACACGGGCGAGGTGGCGGAGGTCGACGAACTGCGCGCGGGAATCGACAGCGCCGGCATGCCGGAAGAGGCGCTGCTTCAGGCGCGCAAGGAGCTGAAGCGGCTGGAGCAGATGCCTGAAGCATCGGGTGAGCACTCGATGGTGCGCACCTACCTGGACTGGCTGGTGGCACTACCCTGGGCCAAGCTCGATACGGAGAACATCGACATCGGGAAGGCGCGGCAGGTGCTGGAGGACGATCACTTCGGCCTCACCAAGGTCAAGCAGCGGATCCTCGAATACCTGGCCGTGCGCAAGCTGAACCCGGAGGGTCGTTCGCCGATCTTGTGCTTCGTCGGGCCGCCGGGCGTCGGCAAGACCTCCCTGGGCCAGAGTATTGCAAAGGCGCTGGGCCTCAGGTTCGTGCGCGGCTCACTGGGCGGTGTGCACGACGAGGCAGAGATCCGGGGGCACAGGCGCACCTACGTGGGCGCGCTGCCCGGCAATGTCATCCAGCAGCTGCGCAAGGCTGGCACGCGCAATCCGGTCTTCATGCTCGACGAGATGGACAAGCTGGGTGCGGGTTTCCACGGCGACCCGTCATCGGCCCTGCTCGAGGTGCTGGACCCCGAACAGAACAGCACCTTCCGCGACAACTACCTCGCGGTACCCTTCGACCTGTCGAAGGTATTCTTCGTGGCCACGGCCAACCAGCTCGACACCATTCCAGGTCCGCTGCGAGACCGGCTGGAGATCATCGAGCTGCCGGGCTATACGCAGGAAGAGAAGTTGCAGATCGGCCGGCGCTACCTCATCGACCGGCAGCTGAGAGCCAATGGGCTGACGGCGGAACAGGTCAGTGTCAGCGACGGCGCCCTGGCGGAGATCGTCGCCAACTACACCCGGGAAGCCGGGGTGCGCAGTCTCGAGCGCAAGATTGGCGCCGTGCTTCGCAACGTTGCCGTCCGGATCTCGGAGGGTACGGCGACCAGCGTGGCGCTCGACGAGCAGGCCGTGCAGGACATCCTCGGCGCGCGACGCTATGAATCCGAAGTGGCGCTGCGGACCAGCACAGCCGGCGTGGCCACCGGTCTTGCCTGGACGCCCGTGGGCGGCGACATCCTGTTCATCGAAGCCACCAGCATGCCCGGCAAGGGTCAGCTCATCCTCACGGGCCAGCTGGGCGACGTCATGAAGGAAAGCGCGCAGGCGGCCTTCAGCCTGGTGAAAACCCGCGCGGAGTCGCTGGGCCTTGGCGGCTTTGACTTCGCGACCCGTGACCTGCACGTCCATCTGCCCGCGGGCGCCATTCCGAAGGACGGACCGAGCGCCGGGGTTGCGCTCTTTATGGCCTTGAGCTCTCTGTTGACCAACCGCAAGGTCCGGAGCGACGTGGCGATGACTGGCGAGATCAGCCTGCGCGGCCTCGTGCTGCCCGTTGGCGGCATCAAGGAGAAGACGCTGGCTGCGCTGCGTGCCGGCATCCACACCGTCTTGCTGCCGGCCCGGAACCGCAAGGACCTGGAGGAAATCCCCGAGAGCGCCCGCAACCAGCTCCAGTTCATCTGGCTGGACACGGTGGACGACGCCCTGGCGGCGGCCCTGGTGCCGATGGAACCGCAGGAGCGCCCGTAGGAGCGCCTTCAGGCGCGAGACCCAACCAAAGTGCGGCGCAAATCCCGCGGCGACCATAGACCGGTCGCGCCCAAGGGCGCTCTTACGGAGGCTGCCGCTCAACAGTTAAGATGGTTGCATCCTCAACCGGAGACCCTGCTCATGCGCGCAACCGCAGCCCTGATTTCCGCGACCCTGTTCTGCAGCATCAGTCTCGTCCTCGCGGCCACCGCGCCGGCCTTTGCAGGCGCCCATACCGGCGCTGGCGGCAAGCCCAAGGCACCGCCGGCTCCCGAGGCCTTCTACGAGCACACCGGGTTTGAAGGCCGGGAGCAGGTCCTCACGGAGGCCGTTACCAATGCCATCCGCGAGGCCAAGCCCAAGGACGGCGAAACCCTGAACTTCACCCCCGCCCAGCAGCAGATGCTGGGCGTGGCCGTGGCCAAAGCCATCAAGACCATCAGCAACGACACCCCCTACCAGCACGAGATGAATGATGCGCTGGTCAAAGCGCACCTCACGAACATTCAGTTCGCGAAGGACAACGGGATGCTGAAGGAGCTGGTTGACCACGAGGTGAAGACCCAGAGCTTCATGATCGTCCGGGTGGGCAACATGATCCGCAGCGGCGGCAGTCCCGAGCTGGGGACGATCGCCCTCACCGAGCGCACCGCCTGCTTCTACCAGCTGGTCCAGGACTACCAGCGCACGGGGACCACCATTCGCTGGAAGTCTCCTTATGGCAACGTCCTCGCGGTGAGCCGGCCAATTGGCCAGCACAATCTGACGGAGCAGGAGGTCCATGAGACCTACACCGTGCCTCTGATGAAGCAGCAGGCCGAGGTCATGGGCATGGATATCGAAATCTCGCCCTGGCAGGCCGACGGCTGGGTCACCATGACCATGAAGGTGCCCGTAGGAGCGGCTTCAGCCGCGAAGAACGGTACCGATCGAGGCTGAAGCCGCTCCTACGGGGGCCCCTACAG
>JBBQJK010000151.1:0-6071 GCA_038325835.1 Gammaproteobacteria bacterium | reverse complement strand
CCCCGCTCCGGGCTCGTCAACCCCAGCGTGACCCCGCGGATCAGCGCCGCTCCCGCATTGTCCGGCTGCTTCCGGAGCACGAAGTCCAGTTCCCGGAGACCCCCGGCAACGTCGCCATTCTGGAGCAGCAGCCGCGCGTCGAGCAGACGGACGGTGGGATCATCCGGGGCAATCTTGCGGGCGGCCGCCGCGAGGCCTTCGGCGCCGGCGTAGTCCTGGGCGTAGAGCAGCAGCGTGGCCATCTGCACCCGGGACCGGACGTCCCGCGGATCCTCGCCTATGATGACTTCGAGATGCCCCAGCATCTGGCCCAGCTCGCCGTTCTGTTCCGCCACCTCCGCCAGGACGTAGCGCGCCTTGACGTTCTTGGGCGACACCTCGATGGCGTTCTGGGCTTCCATCCGCGCCTTCTTGAAATCCCCGGCGGCCAACAACTGCTCAGCGGCGGCGGCGTGCTTGTTGGCCCGTTCCTCCGGCGACGCACAGCCGGCGAGGACAAGAGCGACGAGCACCGACGGCAACAGCCGGTACACAGCTTGTCTTCGTGGCAAGGACCGGAGGGGACTCGGCACACTGATCTCCGCGTGAGCGCGGCTTGGCAGTTATGCGGGAAAGTCTGACAGGGATGCCGGAAGCGGCGAAGAGAACGCCACACGGAATTCGATTACCGATTGTTCACGTTCAGGCTAGAACGTGACGCCGAACCACCGTCGTATTGTCAAACCGATCAGCAGCGTGGCCGCGAGCAACCACCAGGATGCGGACGACAAACCCGCCACGCTGGCGCGGGCTCGCGGGTAATCAATGCGGACGCTGATGGCCCCGGCGGCCGGGAGCGGCGCGGCAGCCGGGTGCGCGAGGCTCCGCCAGTCGTCGGCCCGGAAGAGTTCGGTGGCCAGTGGCGGATGACCGGTTGCCCCCACCAGCAGTTCCCGGGTCGTGCCCGCCGCGCCGATCTGCACCGCCAGCGGGTGGGCGCCGGCCTCCCTGCCGCTGACGCGCCACAGCACCTGGCCGGCACTCGTCACCCGGAGCGGCGGCGTTTCGACACGCACGCCGGACGCCGCCAGAGCCGCGGACTTCTGCAACAGGTCGGCGGGCGACGTGAGGGTGGCGACGACGAGCAGCGCTTCATCAGGTGCGGGCGAGCGCAGGGCAAACCGCGCTTCAACCTGGGCGGTCAGCAGGCCCACGGGCACGAGCAGCACCGCGACGGGCAGCACCGCGTGCTTCAGGTACACCAGTGAATGCCAGAACACCCGGCCCTGGGCGGCGAGGAGCACCCGGGGATCGTCCTTGTACAGCCACAGCTCGAGCAGGTACGCCTTGATCAGCTCCTTGGTGCGGATGATGCCGGGCTGATCGGAGCAGAGGCGGTAGATCAGCAGCGCCACCACCGTGAGCGGCACCGCCGTCAGCCCGATCTGCAGCCAGTCAGGCCACGCCGCCAGCAGCGCGAACCAGCGGCCGACGGTGGCTTCGGAGATCTGATTGATGAAGATCCACATGCCAGCGGCTCAGGAGATGTAGCCGAGCCCCCGAAGCTTCTTGCGGATTTCCTCATCCGATTCGGCGGCGGCGAACTCCGCCACCTGCTTCTCGAGAGCGTGCAGGACAAACTCATCCGGCGAGGAATAGCCGGCCACGCCGGCGATCACCTGGATCTTTTCCCAGAGGTCCTTGTCGATCGCGATCTTGTGCTTGCCGAACATTTTTGCCTCTCCTGTTGTAGGAGCGCCTTCAGGCGCGATGGGGAATCGGGAATCGCGCCTGAAGGCGCTCCTACGGTTCAGAATACCTGGTTTCCTGTCATCGCTGCGGGCGACTCGATCCCGAAAAACTTCAGGATGGTCACGGGGAGGTCCCGCAGCGTTGGCGTGGCGCCGGCCACCAGCGGGCGGTTGGCCAGGAGGATGCCCGGCACCGCCCGGGAATCCATGCAGTGATCGCCGCTCCAGGGTTCCGTGTTCGGCTCCAGCAGCAACGCCGAGACCTTGCCGGTGCTGGAGCCCCAGGACGACCGATAGCCCGGCGCGTAACCCACCAGCACATCGGGCGCTTCCGCCACCCGGGGCCCGTGATAGATGTCTTCCCGCACGAGAGGCTGGGTCACGACGAGGTCCCCGGTCGCCGGATCGCGCCAGGTGCCAAGCCGGGCCACAATCTCCCGGGCCAGGGCCTCGCGCTCCGCCGGCGGCACAATGCCCTCCCGCTCCCGGCCCTGCACATTGAGATACAGGGAATTCAGGCCGATACCGAAGGCCCGGGTGCGCTGCCAGTCGATGCCCGTCAGCCATTCGTCCCGCTCCCGCTGCGCCGGGCTGCTCCCGGGATCCTTGAGCACGAGGTAGCCGTTCTGCTCGAGCCAGGCATTGAGGTGCGCCTGGGTGTGCCAGTGGGCGAAACCGTGATCCGACATCACCATAAAAGCCGTCTGGCTTTCGGCCTCGGACTGCAGCGCCGCGAGAATCCAGCCCACCATCACGTCCACCTCCCGGTAGGTCTGGCGCATGGCTTCCGCCAGCACCGCATCCCGGGCCGCGCCCGTCGCCGCCATCTCCCGCGCCAGCATGTGATGGCGCTGGTCAACGGTGCTCAGATAGAAGAACAGGAAGTTCGGCCCCGGGGTGCGCTGAAACCGGGCCAGTTCAGCGCGCAGGATCTGCCGGCGCTCCGCCAGCACGAGGCCGGACTGGGTGATGAACTCCCGGGGGGTGAAAATGCCGGCCGTCAGCGCCTTGGTGTCCTCGGGCATCTCCTCGGTATAGAAGGGTCCCACCCGGGCCGCCAGCTCGGGAGCCCACTGGGGCGGCGCGCCGATGGGCTGGGCCGGGTTCCGGGGATCGATGTTCACGGGACTCACATACAGCGTGACGTAGGGCGAGGCCTGCTTGAGCAGCACCCGAACCATCCCGGGCACGGCGGCCATGCCAGCCGGCAAGAGGTCGAAGCTGACCGGCAGCCACCCGCTCCACTCCCCAGAATTCAGCAGCACCCGCTGGTCGCCGATCTCCAACAGGGCCACGGGGTTGACCGGATCAGCGCGCACGGTAAAGGGGGTCGTCGCAAACGGCGCGCCCGCGACGAGGCCGTTGGGCGGGCCCTCGAGGACGTCGCGGATGACGCCGCCGGCAATCTTCACGCGCCGGATCTCCCCGCCGGAGACGCTGCCCGGCTTGATCTTGGGATCGTTGGTGTAGACCGAGAACGTGCCGGCGGTGCCCCGCAGGTCGGGCGTGCCCATGCCGGAGATGGCCAGCGACTGCCGGCCCGCCGGGACGGGCGGGTAATTGGCGGGCACCTGAAACATCGTGGTCGGAATGCCCTGGCGGTCGAGCAGTTCCCAGAACGCCTGGCCGTGGCGGAGTAACACGGTGCGCTCGGTCCCGAGGGGAATCCGCCAGCGGCCGACGGCGAGGGGCTGCCGCGCGGGCGGCTCCACGCGGGCGATGGACAGATAGGGCGACAGGGTCTGCCGGTCAAAGGCGACGAAATCGAAGATGCCATGGCCGCCGGCGTCCATCCCGGTGATGAAATCCGACCAGGCCACCGGACTCTGGGGCGGCACCGCGGTGGCCAGCGGCACGAGGCCGCTCGTCGCGGCCAGGCGCTTGAGATTCGGCGTGTCGCCGTCGGCCATGAAGCGGGCCAGCAGCACGGGGTCCATGCCGTCCACGCCAAGCACGATCATCCGCGCCGGCTCGGTAGGAGCGCGTTCACGCGCGATTCCTTCCGCGATTCCGGAAAAAAGCAAAAGAAGGATCGCGGCTAAAGCCGCTCCTACGGGCGCCCGAACGCGAAGCGTTATCACGGCGATTTCGGCGCTACTGCGAGCACCCGCCCGGTCATGTGGTCTGGCACCGTCACGCCGAAGAGCGTCAGGATCGTCGGCGCCAGATCCATGATGCCCGGATCTGCGTCCAGCACCTGACGGTTGGCAAAGAGCACGCCAGGCACCAGCCGGGGATCGACGCAGTGGTCGCCGCTCCAGGCCTTGGTGTTGTCACTGAAGACGCTGCCGGTGACCCGGCCGGTAGCCCCTTCCCAGGAGGCCCGGTAGCCCCGGTTGTAACCGGCGATCAGGTCCAGCCCGCCCGCCTGGTACGGGCCCCGGGAGTGGACCTTGTCCACATCGAAGATCTCGGTGATGGCCACGTTGCCGGTCTCTGCATCCACAATGCCGGACAGGCCCGCGATGATCTGGCGCTTCAGGGCCTGGCATTCCTCCCCCGGGGCCACGATCCCGTGGGCCTCGCGCCCCCGCAGGTTGATGTAGATACCCCCGAGCCCGAAGGCGTAAGCCTTGGTGCGGGACCAGTCGACGTTGTCGAACCAGTCGCCGCAGACCGTCGCGTCACCATTGAGGGCCAGCAGGCCCTGGTCCCGGAGCCAGGTGTTCAGGTTGACCCCGCGGCGAAAGCTCTGGAAGCCGTGATCGGAGATCACCAGCAGGAGATCGTCGGCGCGGAGCTCGGCCCGCGCCCGGCCCACCATGTCGTCCGCGCGCCGGTACATATCCCGGATGGCGTGCCGGTATTTTTCGACGTCCTTGCCCCGGTTCGCCGGGTGATCGTCCTCCAGGTAGCGGAAGAACATGTGCTGCAGGCGGTCGGTGCCGTCGAAGACGCAGGCCACCACGCCCTCCCGGGACTTCTTCAGGGCGTTGAAAAACATCTGCTCCCGCTCGACGTGCTGGTCCAGGGTCTGCTGGATGAACGCCTCTTCGTCGATGACGCCCTCGTTGAGCG
This sequence comes from Gammaproteobacteria bacterium, assembly GCA_038325835.1. Taxonomy (GTDB): domain Bacteria; phylum Pseudomonadota; class Gammaproteobacteria; order Steroidobacterales; genus SHZI01. The sequence continues at coordinate 1,323 of JBBQJK010000151.1, read as the reverse complement.
CCCAGGTGTCTTCGGCCAGACCGAGGGTGGCGAACTCGCCGATCAGCTTGGACAGGTAGACCGAGTAGTAGCCGGGCCAGGAGATCGGCAGCGCCGGATTGCCGGGATCGATGTTGATGGGCGTGACATACAGGCCCAGCTGCGGGCCGGCCGCGGTCAGGGACATCTTCGTAATGTAGAAGCGGGCGATGCCGTGCACGTGGATGCCGGGGGCGGCCTTGTACACGAGCCGGATCCAGGGCGAGTATTCCTTCTCCTTGAGCCGGAACTTCTGGCCGCCGATCACGAGCTTCGCCTCTTTCAGGGCGAAGTCGGGCCGCAGGCTGAAGGGCAGCATTAGCGTGGCGTTATCGGCGCGGAGCGAGTTGTCCGGCCCCGGCAGCGCGCTCTGAATCTCGCCGTCCGTGAGGCCGATCAGGATGCGCAGGCCGCCCGTGCCCTCGGGGGCGGTGTCGTCCCGGTGCACTTCGGCAGGGTTGGTCGTGAAGTAGCTGAAGGAGCCCTGGGTGCCGCGGAGGTCCGGCACGCACATGGCCGACAACATCGCGCCCGCGAATTTCTCCGGCGGGAACGTGAGGGGGACCCGCAGGATGTTGCAGGTGATGCCGTGGTCGCCGAGGATGCTCCAGAACGCCCGGCTCTTGCGCATGTTCCGCAGCAACGGCTTGCCGAGCGGAATGATCCAGTTGCCGACGCGCATCGTCCGCGGCGAGGGCCCCACCTCGGAACTGGAGAGCTTCGGCTTGTAGGTGCGCAGGTCCCGGTCGAGGAAGTCGAAGATATTGTGCCGGGACGGGTCGACGCCCGTCATGAAGGACGACCAGGCCACCGGCGAGATCGACGGGTAGGTCGTGCGCAGTCGCGAGAAACCGCCCTCCTCTTTCAGCCGGGTGAGATGGGGCAGATCACCGCTGGCCATCCAGCGCTCGGCGAGCGTCGGATCGAGGCCATCCAGGCCGATGACCACCACCCGCCGGACCTGGGCCTTGCCTGTGGCCCGCCGCCGCCGGATCACGCGCAGCACCCAGCGGAACGGCCAGATGAGCATGGACACCGCGCCGGCCACGAAGGCCGCGAGCACCCCGAAGAACGAACCAATCACCGCAAAGCCCGCCCCCGGCCCGACGTAAGCCTCGGCCGTGAGCGGCAGCAGCAACAAAACCGCCACCACGCCCGTACGAGCGCCCGTAGGAGCGGCCGTAGGAGCGGCTTTAGCCGCGATTCCCCGCGCGATCCGCATCGCGATTCGGAAAGAAAGGTCGCGCGTGAACGCGCTCCTACGGGGTGGGTCCATCTTCATGCGGGCATCGTATCAGGCGCGAT
>JBBQJK010000150.1:0-6082 GCA_038325835.1 Gammaproteobacteria bacterium | reverse complement strand
ACTTCACGCATCGTCACCTGATCGGTCTCTGGCGCGCGGAGTTCGAAGGCCTCGCGCAGGGCGCAACCCTTGTGCTCGGCCAGCATCCCGACATGGCGCAAAGTGTTCGCGGCACGATCAACCGCAATGGCCAGCGCGCCGAAGTCTCCGGCGATGCCGACGACGGCGACGTGGCGCTGGAAGAATCAGTGAACGCGTCCTCGATGCGCACGCCAATGTTCCACCACCGTTTCGGTACACCCCGGATGCCCGGCGGGATGTAGACCCCGGGTTCAACCGTAAGCACCATGCCCGGCTCCAGGACGCGCCACTGGTCCGCGATCTTGTAGTCGCCCACATCGTGCACGTCCATGCCCAGCCAGTGCCCGGTACGGTGCATGAAGAACTTCTGGTAGGCCCGGGTGCGGATCAGCGCGGCGACGGCGCCCTCAAGGAGGCCGATCTTCTTCAGCCCCTTCGTCACAGTGCGAACAGCCGCTTCATGAGGCTCACTCCAGGAATTGCCGGGGACTACGGCGGCGAGGGCCGCCTCGTGGGCGTCGAGAACCACTTCGTAGATTGCACGCTGCTCCGGCGTAAAGCGGCCATTCACCGGGTAAGTGCGGGTCACATCCGATGCGTAGTAGTCAAATTCGCAGCCGGCATCCACCAGAAGCAGGTCCCCGTCTTCCATCCGCCGGTTGTTCTCATGGTAGTGCAGGATGCAGCTGTTCGGCCCGGACCCGACAATAGGCAGGTAGGAGGGTTGGGCGCCGTGGTTGCGAAATTCGTGAATGAACTCGGCTTCGATCTGGTACTCGAAAAGCCCCGGACGACACATGCTCATCGCCCGCCGGTGGGCCTGAACGGCGATCCGCGCAGACCGGCGCATCGTGCCAATCTCTTCCCGGCTCTTGTAGAGACGCAGGTCATGCAGGAAGTGATCGAGGGAGATGAACTCATCCGGCGTGTGGACGCCGGCACGACTGTGCGTGCGGAGGCGGGACACCCAGCTGATCACCCGCTGGTCAAAATCAGGGTGTGCGCCCATCGTGTAAAACACCCGGTCGCACTTACCCACCAGCTTCGGGAGCCATTCCTCTACCGCACCGACGGGGTAAGCGACGTCCGCCCCGTAGTGGGCGACTGCATTCTCCGGACCCACCCGGGTCCCATCCCAGGTTTCCTTCTCCCGGTCCCGTTCCCGACAGAACAGCAGGTATTCCCCTTCCGGTCGTCCTGGCACCAGCACCACGACGGCATCGGGCTCGGCAAAGCCCGTCAGGTAGTAGAAGTCGCTGTCCTGGCGATAGGGATACAGGACATCCCGGCTGCGCAACCGGGGCAGCGCGGCGGGCAGAATCGCGATGGCACCTTTGCCCATCATGCGCATCAACTGCCGCCGGCGGCGGAGGAATTCGTCACTGGTCAGGGGGGGCTTCAGTGTCTGCTCGCTGCCTGCTCGCGCTGGCGGACGGCGGCCAGCTCCTCGTAGACCAACTGCACGCTGACGCGGACGTATTCAACCAGCTCGGCGTAGGCGGCCTCGCCTTCCGCATCGGCTTCGTCAGGACCCACCGCCACCTGGGCCATCTCGGCGAAATCACTGACAATCTCGGCAGTATTGCCGCTGCGGATCTCATCCTCGGCAGCGCTGGTTCGCGCGGCGATAAACAGCCCGTGGTTAAAGCCCTGGCACCATTGGGCGAGGGCGTCGACGCGCTGCATGAGCGCCTCTGCATCGTCCGGAAGCAAGGGCTGAAAGGTCATCTGGACATCCTCCAAGGCAACGCGGGTGTTCGCGGCCAACCCCTTGAGAATGGCAGTGGCCCGTTCGGTGACCGTGGGGTTCCCGGGGCTCTCAGGCAGGGTGTCGGCCAGCCACGCGGACTCAGCGCCAGCGCCCAGGCCGCAGAGCAGTCCGCAGAGGCTTCCGTGGGCCTCGGCGGCGTCGTGCCCCGCCTCGGCGCGCCTTAGTGCCTGGTCGATCTGCTCAAAGCCAGGGAATTCGCTGGTCGTCGGGGCTTTTAACATCTTCTGGGACCCGTATTAATCCTGACTCTGTACCTCGCACCGCCCGGTGCCGCTCTGCATTTGACCCTGGCCGTGGGCTAACACTATATTGACTTCATGCCGGACTCATTGGAAAAGACTTTTACCCGGGAACTCGAGCGCCTCGAACGGCGGCTGGACGAACTTGTGGTGATCACGAGCCAGCTGAAGGAAGAGAACCGGTCTCTTCACCAGCGGCAGGACAACCTGATTGCCGAGCGGGCGACGCTCTTGCAGAAGAATGAACAGGTTCGGGCCCGGGTCGAGGCCATGATTGGACGCCTGAAGGCCATGGAGCATGGTTCGTGACCGATCCCTACGCGCAGGTGAATATCAAGATTCTCGAGAAGGAATACCAGATCTCCTGCCCCGCCAGCGAGCGTGCCGCACTGCTGGATTCTGCCGAGATGCTGAACCGCAAAATGCGGGAAATCCGGGATACCGGCAAGGTCATTGGGCTTGACCGGATCGCCGTGATGGCAGCACTGAATATGGCCGATGAGTTGCTTCGGTCACGGAGCCGGGGCGAACTCCTGGAGGGTGACGCCCGGCTACGCCTGCAGGCAATGCGGGAGCGCGTCGAGGGCGCGCTTCAGGCTGGCCGTCAGCTGGACCTCTGACTTACCCCCCCTTCCCAGGGCCACCTGCGTCACATTTTTCTCACAGACACCGCTTATACTGATACCAGGTCTCTCCTGCGGTGTTCGGCAGCGGCTTGATAGGTCTCTCGACCCTTAATCGCGCTTTCGGGATCGCGTATTGTTGGCAGTTTGTGCATTACCGTTCAGATTAATTCTGGGCGGGAAGCCTTCTCTGCCGCTTCTGGTCCCACCTGATGCTCTTGGTCTGTGAGCAGCAGGCCGCACCGGCACAGGCGGGAGAGACCGCCCTACCAGCCCGGCCAGCGGCATGACCCGGAACCCCACCAGCAACGGCCTCAGTGGCAGCCAACCCTCGGGCGAGCAGCGGGCCGCTGCTGCTGAGAAAGCCCGGACCCGCAGAGAGGTTCGCACCAGGCGTCTGGCGCTGCCGGCCCCAGCGGCCCGCGCTTCTGCCCGGCGCGCCTTACGCCGCCTCTGGTCCCTGCCGGTTCTCGCGAGCGCCCGGACCCTGGCGATCTACCTGCCGATCGGCGGTGAGCTCGATTGCATGCCCCTCGCCTTGGAAGCCTGGAACCGTGGCCGTTCGGTATTCCTGCCGGTGCTTAGGGGCACCGCGCTGCGCTTCGCGCCCTTCCGCCCTGAGTCAGAACTCCAGCCCAATCACTTCGGCATCCTTGAGCCGGTGACCCCGGCACGCCACCTGCGCACTGCGCGACAACTCGATGTCATCGTGGCGCCGCTTGTCGCGTTCGATCTTCAAGGCCATCGACTCGGCATGGGCGGCGGGTACTACGACCGTACCCTGGCGTTTCGCGGCGGGCGTGCAGACTCACGACGCCCTCGTTTTGTAGCTCTCGCGTTCGAGATGCAGAAGGTTTCTGCTCTGCCCGCCGGTGCGTGGGACATCGGACTTGATGCAGTGATCACGGAGACCACGACCTATCGCTTCGCCTGAGTTGTCGCTTGCTCGCCACCGAAGTCAAGGAAGAAAACTCCCTGTTGCTGGAATTTTTCCAACTGTTGTATATACTCGGTCCCGTCTACCTCGACACGGAGACTAAAACTATGGCTACGAAGAAAGCTGCGAAGAAAGTAACGAAGAAGACCAAGAAGAAGGCTGCAAAGAAAAAGCGTTAGAGATGCGCGTCGGCGTGAGGCTCGAAAGGGTCTTACGCCGATCCTCTGAAAAGAGGAAATACGCGATGATCGGTGCCCGCCTCTGGCGGGCACTTTTTTTTGTGAGGTACCATCTGACCCATGGACCAGAACAGCCGGAAAAAGCAGGCCGCGCGAGCAGCCCTCGAGTTCATCAAGCCGGGTATGTCCCTCGGCGTTGGCACCGGATCCACGGTCAATCTGCTGATCGACCAGCTGGAGCCTTTTCGGGACGACCTGGCCGCGGTCGTAGCCAGCTCCCGGGCCACGGAGGCGCGGCTGAGGGCGCATGGCTTTGCCGTAGTGGAGCTGGACCAGGTCGGCGACCTGGATCTCTACGTGGACGGTGCCGACGAGGCCAACAAGTATTTCCACCTCATCAAGGGCGGCGGTGGTGCCCTCACTCGGGAAAAGATCCTGGCGGCAGCGTCCCGCAAGTTCGTCTGCATCATCGACGACAGCAAGTGGGTGGCCACGCTCGGCAGGTTTCCCCTGCCCATCGAGGTCATTCCCATGGCCCGTTCCCAGGTGGCGCGCCAGCTCGTGAAGCTGCGCGGGCAACCCGTCTGGCGCGAGAACTATGTGACCGACAACGGCAACCAGATCCTTGACGTCCACAACCTGCAGATCACCAATCCCCCGGACCTGGAGACCCGACTGAATCAGATTCCGGGCATCGTCACGGTCGGGCTGTTTGCCCTCCGGCCGGCCGACGTCATTCTGATGGCAGAGGACAGCGGCGTGAAACGCCTTGATCGTCGCTAGGGGGCGGCGTCTGAGGGGAAATCCACGCTAGCCTCTACCAGGGCAAAAAAAAAGGGCCCGCGCGGGCGGGCCCTTCTTTTTGCCTTAAGTGGCTGGGGGACTAGGATTCGAACCTAGGTTCTCGGAGTCAGAGTCCGATGTCCTACCGCTGGACGATCCCCCAGTAAGCAGGACGCATTATAAGCATGCCTCGTTTGCAGTCGGCAGACCCGGTGCTAGCGCTTGGAGAACTGCGTCGCGCGGCGGGCCTTGCGGAGGCCGACCTTCTTGCGCTCGACCTCGCGAGCGTCGCGGGTAACGTAGCCGGCCTTGCGTAGCGACGGACGCAGGGTCTCGTCGTAGGCCATCAGCGCGCGGGTCAGGCCGTGGCGAATAGCGCCGGCCTGGCCAGTCATGCCGCCACCAGCCACGTTCACGATGACATCGAACTGGCCATCCATCTTGGTCAACTCCAGTGGCTGCCGGACGATCATGCGGGAGGTCTTGCGGCCGAAAAACTCGTCTATTGGCTTGCTGTTGATGGTGATATCGCCCTTGCCGCGGCGGATAAAGACTCGCGCCGTGGAGGACTTGCGGCGACCGGTGGCGGAGTACTGTTGGGGCTGGGTGGCCATTGGGTTTATTGCCTGCCTTGATCGAATTCTGGTTGATCGGATTCCGGGGTTCAGTGACCGCCGGTATTCAGCTACAACTTGAGAGGCTCAGGCTGCTGGGCCGCATGCTCGTGCTCGCCGCCACCATAGACCCGAAGTTTCTTCAGCAGGGTTGCGCCAAGGCTGTTCTTGGGCAGCATGCCCTTCACGGCCTTCATCAGGGCACGTTCCGGATGCTCTTCCATCATCTTGCCGAGCGTCGTGGTCTTCAGATTGCCAACGTAGCCCGTGTGATGCCGGTAAAGCTTGTCCTTCAGCTTGTTACCGGTCGCCTTGATGCGGGCGGCATTGACTACAACGATGTAATCGCCCGTATCAACGTGGGGAGTGAACTCCGCCTTGTGCTTGCCGCGCAGGCGGAAAGCGATGGCTGATGCAAGGCGACCGAGGGTGCGGTCAGTGGCATCTACCACGTACCAACCACGCCGGACCTCATGAGATTTGGCAGAAAACGTGCCCATCTGAAAAACCTGTCGTTCTTTCGGAGCTGTTTGGGAACCTGTGCCCGAGGTCCGGAAAGCCGGTTTTCCTCTGGCGGGCCGCAAAGTGTAGGGGGCGGACGGGATTTTTTCAAACCCCCCGGGGTGCCGGACCCGCCGCCCTTAAGCCGGCCCCAGCCGTCCCGGGGCGTTCCAGGCCCGGCTGGGGCTCAGAAGGACCCGTCTAGAAGCCGTATTCCAGGGAGACAGTGGTAAAGGTGTCGGCCTTGTCGAAAGGTCGGGCCGGGGTCAGGGAGGTGTCGATTTCCACGTCCGAGTTGTGCCTGTAGGTATAGCCCAGAACCATGCTCAGGTTGCCGATGATCCCCGCTTTAAGTTCGCTGTTGGTCTCCGTGAAGGTGTTGTCCGAGCCGCTAAGGATGGCGACTTTCTGGAC
>JBBQJK010000149.1:0-6089 GCA_038325835.1 Gammaproteobacteria bacterium | reverse complement strand
TCGCGCCTGAAGGCGCTCCTACAAGGCGCTCCTGCAAGACGCTTCTACAGCGCGCTACGTGCGGTTCTTCACGAACGAGCCGGGGGCGTCTTCGAGCACCGGCAGCTTCGCCTCACCGGGCTTCCGTGCCGGCACCAGGGGTCCGGACTGGGGTGCCAGCCACGCCTGCCAGTCGGGCCACCAGCTGCCAGGGTGCTCCACGGCGCCGCGCAGCCAGGGATCTATCTCCCAAGGCTCCTCGGCATTTAGCCAGTACTGATACTTGTTTGCATCGGGCGGAGTGATCACTCCCGCAATATGACCCGAACCTGCCAGCACAAAGCGCACCGGCCCCGCGAAATTGTGCCGGGCCTTGAAGACCGAGCGGAACGGCGCGATGTGGTCTTCCCGGGTGGCCTGCAGATAAACCGGTACGGTGACTTTGGTCAGGTCGATAGGCACACCCGCCAGCGTCACGGCGTTGGGTTTGACGAGATTGTTCCACAGGTACATCTGGCGCAGGTAGAAGAGGTGCATCTTCCGTGGCATGCGGGTGGCGTCTGCGTTCCAGTGCAGCAGATCAAAGGGCTGCGGCTCCTTGCCCAGAAGGTAGTTGCCGACGAAGAAGGACCATATCAGGTCGTTCGCGCGCAGCATGTTGAACGTGGTGAACATCGCCTCGCTTTCCAGGTAGCCCTTCTCGCCCATCATCTGGTCGAGACTGTCGAGCTGCTTCTCGTCGATGAAGACCGCGAGATCGCCGGGTTCCGAGAAGTCCACCTGGGCCGTAAACATGGTTGCCGTCTTGAGGCGCTGGTCGCCAATGCCAGCGAGGTAGCCCAGGGCGACACCAATCAGGGTGCCACCGATGCAGTAGCCGAGACCGTGGACCTCGTGTTCGCCCGTCGCCGCTTCGACAGCGTCCAGGGCCGCGACTATCCCTTCGGTCAGGTAGTCCTGGAATTCCTTGTGAGCCAGCGTTTCATCCGGGTTGACCCAGGACACGACAAAGACGGTGTAGCCCTGGCTCACTGCCCAGCGCACGAGGGACTTCTTCGCCGTGAGGTCAAGGATGTAGTACTTGTTGATCCAGGCAGGAACCATCAGGATCGGCGTGCGGTGGACCTGCTCGGTCAGCGGCTCGTACTGGATCAGCTGGATCAGGTCGTTCTGGAACACGACCTTGCCGGGTGTAGTGGCGAGGTTTCCTCCCAGCTCAAAGGCGTCCGGATCGCTCATCGTGATCCGCAACTTGCCATTGCCCCGCTCAAGATCCCGCTGGTAGTTCTTCAAGCCATCGCGCAGGTTCTGGCCCTGGGTCTCGAAGGTCGCGCGCAAAACTTCGGGATTGGTCCAGACGAAATTACTGGGGGAAAAGGCATCGGCGAACTGGCGCGTGTAGAAATCCACCTTCTTGGCCGTCGGGGGGTCCAGTCCCGCCACTGTGGACATGGTTTCAACCAGCCACCGGGACGTAATCAGGTACGACTGCTTCATGTAGTCGAACAGCGGATTCTCATTCCAGTCCGGGTGATTGAAGCGCCGATCGCCCCGATCCGGTTCCGCCACAGGCTGGGTCGCTCCTTGCCCCATGGCAGTGCCCGCCAGGGATGCGGACATCTGCTGCCATAACAGCATGTGCTGCTGCCAGAGCTGCAGATTCGCCTGAATGAGTTTCGCCGGATCCATCGCCAGTTGCTGGGCTGCCGCCTGCATCGCGGGCGCCACGTTCAGCGGGTCGGGATTGGCCGGGGGTTCCAGCCCCATGGCAGCCCGAGCCGTCGGTGTCTTCATCATCTCGGCGAACATGGCCTGGGCCTTGGTCGTGAGATCGTTGAGTTCCCGGGCAAAGTCGGCCGGGTCAGGAACGGAGAATTTTGGTTCAGCGGCTGACAAGGGCGATTCTCAATCCTTCGGTGGGTCGCCGCTCTTTTGGGCGGACGATGGCTCAGGGGGAGTCGGTGCTGCCGGGCGGTTGGCGCTGCCAAGCGGGTTCAACATATCGAGAAAGGTTTTCTGCAACTGGCCCCAGGCCTCCATGTTTTTCTGGGCCATGGACTGCATCGTGCTCAGGGGAGTCATGGTCAGAGGTGCCATTCCCATCGTTTTCTGGATCTGGTCCTGGAGTACTTTCTGCTGGCCCATGAAGACCTCGACACTGCGCTCCAGGTAACCCCCCATCATGTCCTGCAGAGGATTGCCGTAGAAGCGGATGATGTGTTTAAGCATCTCCGCCGAGAGAATTGGCCGGCCACCCTGCTCCTGCTCGGAGATCACCTGAAGCAGGATGCTCCGCGTGATGTCCTGACCGGTGGTGTCATCCGTCACGACGACATCTTCGCCGCTCGCTACGAGCTGGCGGATGCCATCGAGCGTAACGTGGCGGCTCGCCTGGGTGTCGTAGAGCCTGCGGTTAGCGTATTTTTTTATGGTTCTGGGCATGACCGACCCTGCTTGATTATGGATGCCTGCACGGAGAGAGGTTCTGCACTTCAAGAATACTACTCCCGCCGGAGCGGCTGCAGGAACGCCTTTAGGCACCCCTGCAACAGCCAAAGAAAAGGGGCGGTGACCGATGGCCGCCGCCCCTTGAAGAGCCAGTAAGTGGTTCTTTTGTTTAGGCCTTAGGCAGCCTTCGACTTGGCAATCGGAGCCTGAGCAACAGCCTGGGCGGTGGCCTGGGCGGTGGCCTGGGCCTTGGCCTGGAAGGCACTCATGATTTCGACGTATTCCTGGGAACGGCGGACGAGCTGCTCGCCGAAGGTGCGGGCGTGCTCGGTCTGCTTGGCCAGGAGCTGGGCGTAGTCCGACGCCTGGGTGGACAGGCGAGCCTGCTCCACGGCGAAGTTGATGTAGTCACCAAGTACGGCGTAGTTCTGGCGGGACAGACGCTCGAAGGCATCAGCTGCAACGCCATTGGCAGCCAACATGGGCTCGAGGGCTTCCTTCTGGAAACCGGGGAAATTCATGAACGCATTGTTCTGGGTGGTCATGGTGAGTCTCTCCTTGCTTCGGCCATTTGCCCCACTTGGGCGGGAGAGATAGTAGAGCAGAACATTGTGCAGCGCAAGACAAGTTTAGTAATTTTAATAAGTAACTGATTGGAATAGGGTTGCCATGCATTAAGAGCCTCCCAAAGGATCCTCAATAATGCGACGCACTAGCCCCTCGGCGACCCAAAAATGACATCAATCTGTCATTGCGGTGCAACCGCCGGTCTGGATAGTGCCCGTCTAGGTAGCCGGCCGGAACAGTTCGGGCCAGCTTAAGGCCAGGGAGGCCCACGATGACCCAACGCCTCAGAGGGAACGGAATCCCCAGCTGGCCCGAGGCCCTGCGCCGGGCAGCGCTCCCTGACTTTCCTGGTCCCAGTTCACTGTCTGAAACACCCCTCGGAGGACCGGCCCGGGTCTGGCGGACCTGCAAACTGGAGAACCCTGTTCATGGAAGAAGATCTGCTGATGCACCTGTTAGCCACTTTTCCAACGGAGACCCGGAATACGCCGAGGCTGTCCAGGCGTGAGAATCAGGACCCGGATGGCCATCTGATCAGTCGAGGCTCCCGCGTGCCGTTCACGTCGCCGGTAGCGCAAGCAGCAGCAGCGCCGGCAGCGTCGCGAAGCTCACCAGCGTGGAGATGACGATCGCACCGGCAATGTCGTCCGGGTGTCGGTCGTAACGAGCCGCGAGCAGGAAGTTGAAGACTGCTACGGGCATCGCGCTCTGAACCAGCACCACTCCCCGCTCGATACCGGTCAGGCCGAACACCTGCGTGATAGTCAGGCCAACCGCCAGCCCGAGGCCCAGGCGCCCCGCCGCAATGCCGGCGGCTATCGGCAAGCGTTGCACCTTGAAGCTACCCAGCGCGTGGCCCAGCGCCAGCATCATCAGGGGAATCGCGATTCCCGCCAGAAGTTCGACAGTGTTGCTCACCCAGAGCGGCAGCGTGGCATCAGTGGCGAGCAGACCGACACCGAGGACTGCGGCGTAGTTGACGGGCGTCGTGAGTAGCGTCCGCCATACCGGCTTTCGGCCCTGAAACAACGGCCCAACCAGGAACTGGGATACGGAGCCCACCAGGTAGAACCCGATCGCCAGCCCGAGGCCCTGCTTGCCGAAGGCAAACAGGCACAGCGGCAGGCCGAGGTTCCCGGCGTTGCCAAAGGCGACGGGTGGCAGGTAGCTCCGCAGTGGCTGGTGGAGGAGTCGCAGAACGAGGCTGCCCACAGCTGCACAGCTGATAAGCGCCAGCACGGCAAAGCCCATCATCGAGAGAAAGAGCGCAGCGTCTGCCTCCAGGTGTGTCGTGCCATTCAGGATCAGGCAAGGCACACCAATATTCATGACCAGGCCCGTCAGGAAGTCCCTTTGAAAAGGCACGCCGAGCCGCGCCCAGCTGTAACCGACGAGGGTGATGATGAACACCGGCGCGAGGATCGGGATCAGCTGGGCATACATGTGTCGGGTATGCTAACGGAATGCATCCAGCCCACACCTACGGACAGCTCGCCCGGGCTTTTCACTGGACGATTGCAGGCTTGCTGCTGGTGCAGATCCCGCTGGCGCTTTACATGGTCGATCAGACCATCGGGCCGGACAAGTTCAGCAACTACGCCACCCACAAGTCCCTCGGCCTGCTGCTTTTCACGGCGACGGCCCTGCGCCTCGCCTGGCGCCTGACGCATCCAGCACCGCCGCTCCCGGTGGTGATTCCCCGGTGGCAGCGGGTCACTGCCCGGGTGACGCAGGTCTTGCTCTATGCGCTGATGTTTCTGATGCCACTGACAGGTCTGCTCCGCTCCCAGGCGGCAAACTTTCCGGTGAGCTTCTTTGGCCTGTTCACGGTACCCACGCTGGTGGGGGTAAACGAGGAGTTCTCCAAGGGCATGTCGGCGGCCCACGAAATGCAGGGCAACGTTCTTCTCGTACTCATCAGCGCCCACGCCCTGGCGGCGCTCCATCATCACTTCTTCCGCCGGGATGACGTGCTCCGGGCGATGTTGCCCGGCATCAGGCGGCGCGGGCAGTCGTGAACGCACGTACTGCAGGGCTGGCTGTAGGAGCGGCTTTAGCTGCGAACTTTTTCCTGGTCGCGGCTAAAGCCGCTCCTGCGGCCGCCCCTGCCTTTGAACTCGAGCCCGCCGGCAGCAGCCTCAGGTTTACGGCCATTCAACAGGCAGCCATGTTCGAGAGCCGGTTCGAGAAATTCACAGCGCTGGTGCGCTTCGACCCGGCGGAGCCCGAAAAGGGGCAGATCTCCGCCCGAGTGGATCTGGCCTCCGTGGACACAGGGAATCCCGAGCGGGATCAGGTTCTGGGGACGGCGGACTGGTTCAATCTGGGCAAGTGGCCAGAGGCCCGGTTCAACGCGGAGCGCATCGTCCGTTCCGGCGAGGGCTACGCTGCCCGTGGCACCCTGACACTCCGGGGTGTGACGCGGCCGGTCGTCCTGAAGTTCCGCTGGACCCCGGCGGTGGGTTCAGGATCAGCCCGTCTGGTCGGGTCGGCGGCACTGGAGCGGCTCGCTTTCGGCGTCGGCCAGGGTGAGTGGCAGGACACGGCTTATGTGGGCAATCCCGTCACGGTGGAAGTTGACATCCAGCTCCGGCAGGTTCAGAACACTGTTAATTCGGTGTCTACTAAGGAAAAGGCGGCAGATGCCCGGTAAAGTGATAACTATCAGTGCTTTGGATGGCCATCATCTCAGTGGCTACCTGGCTTCGCCTCAGGGACCACCGCAGGCAGGACTGGTGGTGCTGCAGGAGATTTTTGGCGTAACGGCGCATATGCGCCGGGTTACCGACGAGTTCGCGGCCCGAGGTTATCTCGCTTTGGCGCCGGCGCTTTTCGACCGGCTGAAACCGGGCACGGAGCTGCCCTACACCCGGATTACCGAGGGCGTGGCCTTAATGCAGCAACTGCCTATCGATGACGTCGCCAAAGACCTGGTCGGGTCGGTAACCGCCTTGCGCAGCCTGCTCCCAGCCGGGGCCAAGGTGGGCGCCGTTGGCTACTGCTGGGGTGGTGCCATTGCCGATCTGGCGGCTTGCCGCACCAACGCTGATGCTGCAGTTTCCTACTACGGGCGGGCCAACGTTAACTGGCTCCAT